>JAXDJM010000018.1:0-9260 GCA_034665605.1 Actinomycetota bacterium
CGTTCCGCCCGACGAAGTCCCGATCGGCGCGATAACAAATGGGGTTCACACGTCCACGTGGCTCGGTCCCGAGATCGCGGAGATCTTGGACCGGAGGCTTGCTCCGGGCTGGGCCGAAACCGGCGAGGGCCGCTGGGAGAAGGTGCGTAGCGTTCCCGATTCCGAGTTGTGGCGCAGTCTCGAGCGCGCACGCGAGCGGCTCGTGTTCTTCGTTAGAAATCGGGTTCGTCGTCAGCTGATCGCGCGCGGGGCGACCGAAAGCGAGCTTGGGTGGACCGACGAGGTATTCGATCCCGGCATCCTCACGATCGGGTTCGCCCGCCGCTTCGCGATGTACAAGCGCGGCACCCTTTTATTGCGGGACATCGATCGGTTGAAGAGGCTGCTGCTATCCCAGGATCGGCCGATCCAAGTCGTGATCGCCGGGAAAGCCCATCCACTGGATGACGGTGGGAAAGAGATGATCCGGCAGCTGATCCACTTTGCCGCGAGCGCGGACGTGCGCCTTCGGTTCGCGTTCATCGAGGACTACGACATGGAGGTCGCGCGCGTTCTCTGTCAGGGGTCCGATGTGTGGCTCAACACTCCCCGGCGACCCTTGGAGGCGTGCGGGACTTCGGGCATGAAGGCTGCGATCAACGGGACTCTTAATTGCTCGGTTCTCGATGGTTGGTGGGACGAGATGTTCGACGGAGACAATGGGTGGGCGATCGGGACGCGCGATACCTATCTCGATCACGAGTATCAAGACACGGTTGAATCGAGCGCCTTGTACGACCTTTTGGAACGCGACATCGCCCCCCGTTTCTACGATCGCTCCGAGGGCCAGATCCCGCGGCGGTGGATCGAGCGGGTGAAGGAATCGATGATCACCCTCGGCCCATCGATCACCGCGGACCGGATGGTGCGGGACTACGTCGAGCAGTACTACGCGCCGGCGGCGGAGCGCGGCCGTCAGATGGCCGCAAGCGATTTCGAGCGCGCGAAGGCTCTTGCCGCATGGAAGAAACGGGTCCGTGAAGGCTGGGAAGACATCCAGATCGTCGACGTGGAAGGCGACGTACGCGCCGCCGAGGTCGAAGAGAGGCGGTCGGTCAGTGCAACGGTCCGGGTCGGACGCCTCGATCCCGACGACATCTCGGTGCAGCTGGCCCACGGTCTCGTTGGTGCGAACAACGAGTTGATGGATCCCACAGTGGACGAGATGAAGGCCGATGCCTGCTCCGACGGCACGTGTACCTACCGCGGCGAATTCTCCTGTGAAGGTGCCGGCCTCTATGGATTTGCAGTGCGCGTCGTGCCGCAGCACGTCGATCTTGCCGACCAGATGAATATGGGGCTCGTCACCTGGGCGTGAACTTCACCACGCGGCCCGAGCTCGTTGGAAGTTTCGGGATGGTTGCGTCGACACACTGGCTCGCGTCGGCCGCGGGGATGGCGGTTCTGGAGGCCGGTGGGAATGCATTCGATGCAGCCACGGCCGCCGGCCTCGTTCTTCAGGTCGCGGAGCCGCATCTCAACGGCCCGGGCGGTGAGGTGCCGATCATCGGCTTTAGCGCCGACGATGAGCGGCCTTTTGTCGTGTGCGGTCAGGGCGGCGCCCCAGGAGCGGCGACTCTCGAGGCATACGGCGATCTCGGGATCGATCTGATCCCCGGCACGGGGCTTCTGGCAGCGTGCGTGCCCGGCGCATTCGATGGGTGGATGACGTTGCTGGGCCGGTACGGAACGATGCGCGTGCGCGACGTCATGCGTTATGCGATCGAGTACGCCCACATCGGCGTCCCTGTGTTGCCTTCGATAGCGCGCTCGATCGAAGCAGCGCGCCCTCTGTTCGAAGCCGCGTGGCCGTCGTCTGCAAGTGTCTATCTGCGCGGAGGCCGGACGCCTCGGAGCGGTTCGTCGTTCGCCAATGTCGAGCTCGCGGAGACCTACGAGCGGGTTCTGTCGGAGGCGGAAGCGGCGTCGTCGGATCGCGACGCTCAGATAGAAGCTGCACGGGCCGCGTTCTACGAAGGGTTCGTCGCCGACGCGATCGCGGCATTCTGCTCCGAACCGGCCGAGGACGCCTCTCTCGTGACCCACCGTGGATTCTTGACGGGCGACGACCTCGCTCGCTGGCATTCGCCGATCGAGGACCCTGTCGGCCTCGACTATCAAGGGCTTCGGGTGCTCAAGTGCGGGCCGTGGAGCCAGGGGCCGGTGTTCCTGCAACAGCTTGCGCTTCTGGATGGGAGCGATCTCGCCGACATGGGTCTGCTGTCCGCGGACTACGTCCACACGGTCGTTGAATGCGCAAAGCTTGCGTTCGCCGATCGCGAGGCGTTCTACGGCGATCCCGCGCGTGTAGACGTTCCTCTAGACACTCTTCTGTCCGGTGCCTACGCGAACGAGCGCCGGGGACTCGTCGGACCGGTTGCTTCGATGCGGTTGGTGCCTGGATCGCCGGACGGGATCTCTCCCCGGATGCCGGTGATCCCCACGGCCACCGGTGGGTGGGGGACCGGCGAGCCGACGCTGGGCCCGCGTCAGGGAGACACGTGCCATGTCGATGTCGTCGACCGCTTCGGCAACATGGTGGCGGCAACACCCTCGGGCGGGTGGCTGATGAGCTCTCCGGTTATCCCCGGCCTGGGCTTCCCGCTTGGAACGCGCGCTCAGATGTTCTGGCTGGAAGAGGGCCTTCCCAATTCACTCGCCTCGGGCAAGCGACCGCGCACTACGCTCTCGCCTTCGCTCGCGTTGCGAGACGGGCGACCGGCGCTTGCCTTCGGGACACCCGGTGGCGATTCCCAGGACCAATGGACGCTGCAGTTCTTCCTTGCTCATGTTCATTACGGCCTCAACCTCCAAGAGGCGATCGATGCGCCGGAGTTCCACACGACGCATTTCCCGTCGAGCTTCTTCCCGCGCGACGCGCATCCCGGCGAGCTCTTGATCGAGTCGCGCGTGGGCGGCACGGTTCTGGCCGAGTTGACGCGGCGGGGTCACCACGTTGAGGCGCAAGATCCATGGAGCCTCGGCCGGGTGAGTGCAGTGAGCCGGGATGAGGACGGAACGTTGAGGGCCGGCGCGAACGCGCGCGGGATGCAGGGCTACGCCGCAGGCCGCTAGCTCACGGCAATGGGCCCCGAACGAAAACGTCCCAAACGTGGTTGCTATCGCCGGCTCTAACGACCCGGCTTTATGAATCCCCGGCGCTCATTCCCAGAAGCGGTCGGCCTCGGCCGTGTCCTCGGGGAACTGCCACGACTCGGTGAGCTTTCCGTCGCCGTTGAAATGCACGACGTGCACGCCTCTCATATCCATGCTCTTTCCATTGCGCTGCCCGGTAAAAGTCGTGATGGCGACACCGTGCGTGTCGTTGGCGAGGATGTCGTGAACGTCGATCTTCAGCGTTCCATTGGTCTCTTGGAAGATGCGCCCGAAGAACCCGAGCACATCGTCGATGCCCTTGTAATCGCCTGATACCGAGTTGTTTCCCGGAGCGTGCCAAACGAGTTCCGGAGCGAACACCTCTTTCAGGGTGTCCATGTCGCCTTGTCCGAACGCCGCGTAGCCACGCTTAAAAGTCTCCGCATTCGGGTGCTCTGCCATGTACTGCTCCTTTCGACGGACTACCAGGTAAACGGACTACCACCTATTTAGGTCAGGTGCTACCTGTTTAGGTCGAGACTCCGGAGCGCGAAGGTTGCAAATCGGCTCGCTCGTGAAGCAATGAATCGGACATGTCGGGCGTCTCTTAGACATGTTCGGAAGACACCCGGTATTGAAGTTCATCTTGCGGGCCGAGCTCGTGGCGATCCTCATCGTGTTGATCGCTCGGTCGCTCGTCGCCGGTGTGGGATCGCATGCGCCGCATGTCTCACGCCGATTGACCGGCGCTCCTTCGTACGCGTTCCAGGACGTGACTCATAAGGCCGGCCTCTCCGGCCACCTAACGCGGACGTGGGGCTCGACCTTCGTCGACTACAACCGCGATGGATGGCCGGATCTGCTCGTAGGGCGGCATCTCAGTCCACCGTGGCTCTACGAGAACGACAAGGGGTCATTCCATCTGGTGGTGCAGCACGACCTGCAATTCGCTCCGCCGGGCAGGCCCTATTACGACCGGCATTCGTGCGCGTGGGGCTCGGCAGGTTCGGGCGGACGCACGGATCTCTATTGCGTGTCGGGAGCCCAGAAAGGCATCGGCACCGGTCCCAACGAGCTTCTCGCCCAGCGTGCCAGTGGCCGTCTGCAAGATGTCGCGTCCGGGCATCACGTCGTCGACCTCTACGGACGCGGCCGCACGATCAACTGGCTGGACTACGACGGCGATGGCCAGCTCGACATGTACGTCGGCAACGAGATGCGTGCGGGCTATCCAAACCAGTTGTTCCGGCGCTCCGGGGACGTGTTCGCCGAGGTCCCGTCTGCAGTCCGCGCGGAGATCGCGACGCGGGCATCGACGTGGGCCGATTGGAACAACGACGGAACGCCCGACCTACTTGTAGTGGGACACGGGGGCCGGGGGACGGTTGCGTACGTGGACCAGGGCGGCTCCTACGCGGAGACGAACCTTCCTTACATCTCCACGCGCAGGTGGATGTCGGCGACGTGGGGCGACTTCAACGGCGACGGGTGGGACGACCTGGCTCTAGTAAAGATGCGTCGCATCGTCGTGTTCCGAAACGACCACGGCTTGCTCCATAGGATCTATGTAAGACCGCTCGTCGAGGGGCGTGCCGCGACGTGGCTCGATGTCGACAACGACGGCGATCTCGATCTCTTCATAGTCCAAGGCTCATCCGGTGAGCCGGGGGGAGAGAACCATCCCGATCAATTACTGATCCACGGGCCAGATGGTTTCACGCACGCGCCAGGCGACTCGTTCGCGGGACCGCGGGGAGGTAATGGCGACGCGGTGAGCACCGCAGACTTCGACCGTGATGGACGCGTCGATCTGTTCGTGACGAACGGTTACGAAGAAAGTCTTGGACGGCTTCAGCTGCGCGGCCCCCTCGAGCTCTTGCGTAACGTCTCTTCTGCCGGACATTGGATCGAGCTCGACCTCAAAGGTGGAACGAAGAACCCGTACGCGTACGGCGCGCGGGTCGAGGTAAGAACTCCCGACCTCGACTACTGGCGCGAGCTCACCGACGGCGTGGGTTTCAAGTCACAGTCCGAGGTTGATCCGGTACACCTCGGGATAGGTAGCGCAGCACTTGCCCGTGTCACGATCGTGTGGCCCGATGGGGGCCGCGATTGCTTGCCTGCCCACGCCGACGACAAGATCTCCGTCACCGAAGGCATCTCGCCATGTCTACGTTAGTTGCGGCTTAGTTAGTAGCCGAGCTCTCGTAGTCGGGGATCGTCGATACCGAAATGATGCGCGACCTCGTGGACGACGGTTTTGCGTACCCGCTCGCGGATCTCGTCGGGCGTCCGGGCCAGCCGCGTGATCGGGCCCTCGTAGATCGAGATCTTGTCCGGCAAGACGTTGCCGTAGATGCCTCGTTTCGTGAGTGGGATCCCGTGATAGAGCCCCAACAGAGTGCGGCCCGGTCCCAGCCGCGCGAGTAGCTCCGGTGGCGGTTCGTCTTCGACGACCACTTCTACATTTGCCATCATGGTGCCGAGCTCTTCGGGGAGCGAATCCAACGCGTCGCCGACGAGCACCTCGAATTCCAGGCTCACGTTATTGCCCGCGTCGTTGCCCGCGACGTAACGACGGCGACGCTGTGGGGGCGAAGCGTCAGCGGGTCGACCGCGACGGGCTCGGAGGACGCGAGTATCACGTCACTCGCTATCTCGCGGAAAGACCTCGCTTCGTCTGCGAAGTTGACGGCGATGACGAGATCACCCCTGTGCATCGTCAACCACCGCTCGTCTTCATCGTGATCGACGAATATCCGGCCCAGGTCGCCATCGCGCAACGCCGGTTCGGATCTCCGCAGAGCTATCAGGTCACGATGCCACGCCAGCAGTTCCGCGTGCGACGCGTCGTTCAGCTCGGTCCAATCGAGCTTCGAACGCAAGAATGTCTTCTCGTCCTGCGGGTCGGGCACATCGTCGGGCGACCACCCGAACGACTCGAATTCGTGACGGCGCCCCCGACTCACCGCGTTGGCGAGCTGGGGGTCGGCGTGATCGGTGAAGTACTGGAACGGAGTCGACGCGGCCCACTCTTCACCCTGGAACAGCATCGGGACGAACGGCCCCGTGAGCACGAGAGCCGCCGCGATCTTGAGTTGCTCTTTCGAGACAAGCGTTGATAGCCGGTCTCCGGCGGCGCGGTTTCCGATCTGATCGTGATTCTGAGCGTAGGCCAAGAAACGGGAGCCGCGCAGGCCGCCGATCGGCCGCCCGTGCCTTCTGTCACGAAAGCTCGAGTACTTGCCGTCGTAGACATATGCATGCGACAGCGCCGCCGCAACGTGGGACAAGCTCCCGAAGTCTGCGTAGTAGCCGGCCCGCTCGCCCGTCAGGTAGGCGTGCACCGCGTGATGGAAGTCGTCACTCCACTGCGCGTCCATGCCGTACCCGCCGTAGCGGTGGGGAGTGACCACGCGTGGATCGTTGAGGTCGCTTTCGGCGATCAGGAACAGATTCCGACCCTTAACGGCCGCGAGCTCGGCGACCCTCGTAGCCAGCTCTTCGAGTAAGTGGACCGCGGACGTGTCGACGATCGCGTGAACTGCATCCAGCCGCAGCCCGTCGAAGTGGTAGTCGGCAAGCCACGTCAACGCGTTGTCGATGAAGAACGCCCTGACCTCGTCGGATCCCGGTCCGTCGAGGTTGATCGCCTCGCCCCACGGGGTCGCATACCGATGCGTGAAGTAGGGCCCGAACTCTCTTAGGTAGTTGCCGCTCGGACCGAGGTGGTTGTAGACGACATCCAGGATCACGGCCACGCCTCTGGAATGGCACGTGTCGACCAGCCATTTCAGATCGTCCGGCTCGCCGTACACGTGATGTGGGGCGTAAAGGTCGACGCCGTCATATCCCCACCCGCGATCGCCGGAGAACTCGGCTACGGGCATGAGCTCGATCGCGTTGACGCCGAGCTCGACCAGATGATCGAGCTTCTCCACGACGCTCGCAAATGTCCCTTCCGCCGTGAACGTGCCGACGTGCAGCTCGTAGACGATCAGGTCCGCCAGATCCGGTGAGCTCCATCTGCCGTCGCTCCAATCGAACGCGTCCTGATCGATCCTTCGCGATACCCCGTCGATCCCATGCGGTTGGAACGGCGAGCGGGGGTCGGGTCGCGGCTCCCCGCCGTCGATCGAGAAGCGGTAGTCGAGCCCAACCTGGTCGGGAAGCGATATGTGCCAGTAGCCACGATCGCCGGCCTCCATCGGTAGGTGGCCATCCGTCGTGACCAGCTCTACAGAGCGCGCGTGCGGAGCCCACACACCTATCTGGAAACCGCGATGTAGCGGGTCCATCCGCTACTGCTCCCTTACGAGCAACGCCACCGGGAAGTCGCGCCACAACTCGGCGATAGATATCGAGTGCCACACGACGGCATCGTCGAACGCGTTGCGCCATCTGCCTTCGGGAAGCTGGAGCAGGATCTGATCGAATCTGTCGCGCCCGGCCATCCACAACCGAGGTACGACGCATGCGACCCGGCCCCCGCGCGCGTACGCGACGACGTGCTCGGCCGCGTCGCCGGCGACGGCGATCGGCTCGTAGCCACCGCTGGCGAACAGATCCGGGTGCTCGTTGATCAGCTGCAGAGCGCGCGACGTCACCAGCATCTTGGGAGCGCCCGACGCCCGCGCGGCCCACGCTTCGGCGCCGGTTATCGACTCCACCCGATCGAGAAGATCGCGTCGGGCCGCGTAGTCGACGGGTCGACGGTTGTCGGGATCGACCAGCGAGAAATCCCACAACTCGCTTCCTTGATAGATGTCGGGAACCCCGGGGGCCGTGAGCTTCACGAGTGTCTGCGCAAGCGAGTTGACGTAGCCCGCATCGGCGATCTCGTCGACGAAGGTTTCGACCTCTTGCACGAGCCGTGGGTCGCCGAGGCATGCTTCAACGAACGCCCGCAAGGTCGAGTCGTAATCCGGATCGGGGTCTATCCACGAAGTGAAGGCCTTGGCTTCTTTGGTGGCTTTCTCCATGTACGCGACAGCGCGCTCGGTGCTCAGTGGCCACGCAGCGACGAGGGATTGGAAGAACAGGTAGACGGCATTGTTGTCCGGCCGTGAATCGCGGGGATAGGCGTCTGTTATCTCGGTCCATCGGTAGACCGCGTCCGCCCACCGCTCCGGGACCTCCGACAACACGCACAGGCGAGCTCTAGCGTCGTCCGAGCGCTTCGTGTCGTGTGTGGATGTCGCCAGCATCGATCGCGGCCACGACCGCGCTCGTTCGGTGCACCGGTCGTGGAACTCGCTCGGCGGTGCGCCAAACCTAGATGGGTCGCCTCCCACCTCGTTCAGGGCAACGAACCTGTTGAAGTTGTAGAAGACCGTGTCTTCCATGCCCTTTGCCGTGACCGGGCCCGTGACCTGTTGGAAACGAAGCAACAGCTCCGATCCGGGACGGCCCTCGACATTTCCCACCAGCACACCGTGGAGGAGCTCGAACAGATCGGGGTCGAGGTCGGGACGATCTATACGAGCCTGGTGAACCGCCGTCTCGATCAGCCTGTGGTCGTCCTCCGTGGCTCCCTTGCCGTTTCCTTCGACGTAGGTCCGGTAGACGGGGAAAGCCGCGATGGTCGCGCGCAAGCAGTCGCGCAGCTCGGGCCGGGTGAAGTCGCGATAGTTACGGTTGTCTTCGCAGACATCTACGAACAGTGCAGTCAGACGTTCGACGTCACTCGCGAGGAGCTCGCGCATGACCATCGTCTTCTTGGAACGCACGACGTCCTCGAACGGCTCACGCTCGCCGGTGAACGAGCGGTAGAGGTCGTCTAGGGGTTGTTCACCGCGCGGATCCACGAACAGGCGCAGCACCTCGTTCAAGAAGTCGTAGCCGGTCGTCCCATGAACCGGCCATGCTTGCGGTAACCGCTCGTCTGTTTCGAGGATCTTCTCGACCACGATGAATACTTCTCCGGCAGTGACGCGGAGTCTCTCGAGGTACCCGCGCGGCTCGCGTAAGCCGTCGATGTGATCTACGCGGACGCCGCCCACCGACCCCTGCGCGATCAGTGACAAGACCAGCTCGTGGGTCGCGTCGAAGACCTCGGGTTCCTCTTGTCGCAGGGCAACGAGCGAGTTGATGTCGAAGAACCGCCGGTAGTCGAGCTCTTGAAC
>JAXDJM010000019.1:0-4733 GCA_034665605.1 Actinomycetota bacterium
GGCTCAGGTGATGAAGCTGGTCGAGCTCGTGCGCACGGTGGCAACCGACGATTCGGTCGTCGAAACTACGCGGCAATTCGCCGAGAGGCTCGGAAAGTCACCCGTGGTGTGCCGCGACCGGGCCGGATTCATCGCGAACCTCTTGCTGTTCCCGTACCTGAATTCGGCGGTGAGGATGTTCGACGCGGGGTTCACGTCGCGCGAAGACATCGACGCGGCCATGCAGCTCGGCTGCGGCCATCCGATGGGCCCCCTCGCGTTGATGGACCTGATCGGTCTCGACTCCGCGTACGAGATCTGCGAGGCGCTGTGGCGTCAGTTCCGCGACGACCAGGATGCACCGGCACCGTTGATCAAGCAGTACATGGTTGCCGGTTACCTGGGCCGCAAGACGGGCCGGGGTTTCTATCGCTACGAAGTGCCGGAGTCCTCTCACGTTGTCGATGCCGCGCCCGAAGAGGCCGGCGTCGCGTCGTCTGATATCGGAACCGTCGGCATCGTCGGTACGGGCCTGATGGCGTCCGGGATCGCGGAGGTGGCGGCGCGTGCGGGAGCCGAGGTGATCCTCAGAGGTCTTAGTGAGGCTTCTAACAACACAACGAAAGCGGCCGTGCAGAAGAGCCTCGACAAGGCCGTTTCCCGCGGGAAGCTCGAGCGATCGGGCGCCGACGACATCCTGGGCCGCATCACGACGACTCTTGAGTTCTCCGATCTCGCCGAAGCGGACCTCGTGATCGAAGCCGTAGCGGAGGACCTGCCCGTCAAGTTGCAGGTCTTCGAAGAGCTCGACCGATCGACCAAGCCGGAAGCGATCCTGGCAACGACCACCTCGTCGTTGCCCGTTGTCGACGTTGCTGCGGTCACCGACAGACCGGGCCGCGTCATTGGGCTCCACTTCTTCAACCCCGCGCCGGTCATGAAACTCGTCGAGATCGTGCGAACCGTCGCGACGTCCCCGGAGATCGAAAAGCGAGCGGCGGCGTGGGTCAGAACGATAGGCAAGAGGCCCGTCAGGTGTCGCGATCGTGCCGGTTTCATCGTGAACTTCCTGCTGTTCCCCTATCTGAACGACGCGGTACTCATGCACGAGCAGGGTTACTCGAGCCCCAGCGACATCGACACCGCGATGAAGCTCGGCTGTGGCCATCCGATGGGGCCGTTCGAGTTGATGGACATCGTCGGGCTCGACGTGACCTACGCGATCCTGAACTCGCTGCACGAAGAGTTCCGCGAGCGCCGCTATGCACCGGCACCCTTGCTCGAGCACATGGTGCGGGCCGGTTACCTCGGGCGCAAATCGGGCCGCGGCTTCTACGACTACACGACCTAGCTAACCCCACGCTTTTCCTCTGCGGAGCCCGCGCTTTCCGCGGTTTGTGCAGAAGAAAAGCGTGGTTACTTGGTGTCGCCGCGGCCGTTCTTTCCGGGGTATTCGCGGCCCCCGAACGGAAAGCGTGTCGACAGGCGCCACGCGTCGTCTGTGCTGAAGCGATCGCGATAGTCAAGCATCCCGAGCCTGCGTCCCTGCGCGCGGGCCGATCGCAGCCACAGCGACGCGGACCGCGCCTGACGTTCGTGCTCGATCGCTTCTTCGAGGGCCGCAAGGATCGCGCGCTGTTCCTCGGATGTCGGCTCGCCCGCGATGTCGAGCGCTTCTATGCGGTTTTCTTTGTCCGGCGAGGTCATAGTGGGACGTTTCCGTGCTTGCGTTGCGGGATCGTTTCTCGTTTCGAGCGCAGCATCTCGAGCGCTTTAACCAGCTTGCGCCGCGTCTCTTGCGGCTCGATCACGTCGTCGACGTACCCGCGTTCGGCTGCGATGTATGGGTTCGTGAACCTGTCGGAGTAGTCCTCGATCAACTCGGCGCGCTTGGCATCGTGGTCTTCTGCCCCCGCGATCTCTTTGCGATGGATGATGTTGACGGCGCCTTCGGCCCCCATGACGGCGATCTCTGCAGACGGCCATGCATAGGAGACGTCGGCTCTGATGTGTTTCGAGTTCATGACCACGTACGCGCCGCCGTATGCCTTGCGGGTGATAACCGTCATCCGCGGGACGGTTGCTTCCGAGAACGCGTAGAGCAATTTCGCGCCGTGGCGGATGATCCCCCCGTATTCCTGCTCGGTTCCCGGCAGGAATCCCGGAACGTCCACGAAAGTGACCAGTGGGATGTTGAATGCATCGCAAAAGCGAACGAATCGTGCTGCCTTTGTGGACGACGTGATGTCGAGGGTCCCCGCCAGCACTTGAGGCTGGTTCGCAACGACTCCGACCGGATGCCCCGCCAGACGCGCGAAACCGATGAGGATGTTTTGCGCCCAGTGTTTGTGGACCTCTAGGAACTCGCCGTCGTCGAACACCGACGCGATAACGCTGTGCATGTCGTATGGCAGGTTGGACGACTCCGGGATGAGGTCGAGCAGCTCGTCGCACGAGCGCATGGGATCGTCGGTCGGAGCGAAGTAGGGCGGCGATTCGAAGTTGTTCGACGGCATGAACGACAACAGGTACCTGATCTGATTCAGACAATCTTCGTCATCGCCTGCAACGAAGTGAGCGACACCGGACTTCGAGGCGTGAGACATCGCGCCACCGAGCTCTTCCTGGGTGACCTCTTGGCCGGTCACGGCCTTGATCACTTCGGGCCCCGTGATGAACATGTGTGACGTGTTTGACACCATCAACGTGAAATCCGTCATCGCGGGGGAGTACACGGCACCGCCGGCGCACGGGCCCATGATCGCCGAGATCTGCGGAATCACCCCGGACGAACGTACGTTGCGGTCGAAGATGAATCCGTAGCCTGCGAGCGACGCGGCACCTTCCTGGATGCGCGCTCCGCCGGAGTCGTTCAAACCGATCACGGGCGCGCCGGTCTCGAGCGCGAGATCCATGATCTTGCAGATCTTCTCGCCCATCACTTCGCCGAGGGATCCTCCGAACACCGTGAAGTCCTGCGCGAAGACGAAGACCTTGCGACCGTCGATCGTTCCCCACCCGGTGACGACCGCGTCGCTGTAGGGGCGACGATTCTCGATGCCGAATCCGTGACTGCGATGTCTGACGAGCATGTCGGTCTCGACGAACGATCCCTTGTCGAGAAGTTTCTCTATCCTCTCGCGTGCAGTGAGCTTGCCTCGCTTGTGCTGCCGCTCGATGGCCTCCTCGCCGCCGGCAAGGAGCGCTTGCGCCCGACGGCTTTCGAGCTCGGCGATCTTTTGAGTGATGGGTCCTGCCGTCGCCTTTTCGGCTGCTTCGGCTCCCTGCAGAACGTCGGATCCGTCTGTCGTTGCGCTCTGATCTTCGGCTGTCGTCATGGCTCCGGAGTGTAGCGGCGCGACCGCCGCCGTCCCCTCGATCGAAGCAGTCCAATCACTGTCCGAATTGCCCGAGAAAGGAAATTCGCACCGCCTGCAGGGGAGTCGGCTCCAGGGGCGAACCCAACCACCATGAACCTCTCGGTGATGGCGGACCTACGTGATCTGAAACGGGCATTTGCGGAGCTTTTCGCTCCGTCGCCCGAGGATGAGCACGCGAGCTATCAGCTCGCCGTCTCGGCACGGAAATTTTCGAAACGCACGAAGGCAGTTGTCGATGACAAGCTGACCTTCTCCGCAACGCTGATGCGCGCGGGTGAGGTCGATGCCGCGCATCGGCTGCTCGAGGACTTCGAACGCGACGTGCGCGACGAAGAGGCTGCGCTGATCGAATGTGTGAACGAGGTCAAGGCCGCCGGCGCAGTTCGGAAGCAGTTCGAATTGCGTCGCCGCGTTGCCGGACTCGCCGCGATCGGTCTCATCGGGTCCAGCGTGCTCGGGGTGTCCGCCGCAAGCATGGCGGCAGTCGGCATGTTCAAGGAGCGCGCCACCAACGCACAGCAGGCCCATCGTGCTCAGACCGCAGCAGCCGCCGGGGGATCGAGTCACGGCAGTCATTCGAGCAACGCCGCGTCGAAGGTCGTCCGCAAGGTGAAGATCGCCGGCGTCAACGTCACGTTGCGCGGCGATCAAGTGGCTGCATTCAAGGCACTTACGACGGGTGCCGCGCAGTCGGGCGAGATCAGGCGTCTGTTGGTGCTTCTCCCCGACGCGGTTGCCGCCAGGGTGCAGAAAGCGATCAACGTAGTCACCGCAGCGGTCCCGTCACCGTCCGCCCCGGCACAAGTGTCCAAGGTGCTCAAGAAACAAACGCACCCGAAGCACAACGCTGCGCAACCGACGCCGAGTCAGTCGCCACAGCCAGACTCGAGCGATCAGTCCGGCTCTTCCGATCCTCCGCACAAGACGACCCATCACGGATCGCACAACTCGCACGATGGCGGAAATGGCGGCCAGGGAGACAACATTCCGGTTCCGCCGCTACCGGGCGGTTCACCCCAGGGCTAGGTCTGCTCGAAAGAGCTCTCCCCACCGTCGAGCGTTCCAACCAGTCCCACCGGCTCGATCGCAACGCGCCGGGGACCTTCCATCGCAGATCCGATCTTGAACGCGCCATAACCACGCGCTCCGGCGGCCTCTAGTGCGGTGGCGGCATCGGACGCGTCGACCAGCGCGATGAACCCGATCCCCATGTTGAAGACGCGGTACATCTCGGCATCCGTTACGTGACCGGCGCTCTGGATCAGATCGAAGATCGGGAGGGCCGGAGGGAGCTCTTCGAGCTTGTAAGTCACATCGGCCTCGAGCCTGCACAGGTTCGCAAATCCATCGCCGGTTATGTGGACCAACCCGTGG
>JAXDJM010000020.1:0-5645 GCA_034665605.1 Actinomycetota bacterium
TCGTTCGGCCGTGGACGACCGAGTCCAACGGCGCCGCTCGCGCGGTCGTCGTCTCGGGGTCGCCGGAGTCGGCCGCCGCAACGATCTCCGACGTCGTTCGAATCGCGGAGATACCTGCTGCCGAGGCGTTGCAGCGCATGGCGTGGGCCGCGGCATCTGGCGGCGCGCACGGTCGTCGCCGCGGAGGCGCGCTGGGGCGCTCGCTCGCGTGGAGCGCGACGGCGACCCTGTACGGGCTGGAATGGCCGATCACGTCCGACGAGATGTTCGACGCGGTGCACCACCTGCGTTTCTATCTGTGGGATGAAGGCGAGGCCGAAGAGGGCTGGGTCTTACGGATCGCAGTAGCCGATACCGAGGACGGATGGTCGGCAGCCTTAGCGGCCACCGACCTCGTCCTCGAAGAGTGAGCGCGCTTACTTGATCGTGTCTCCCGGAGACATGTCAACGATCTCGAGACCGGCGATGTCGGCCGCCTCCGAGCGGAGTTGATCCGGGGTCCCGGTCAGTGCTGGGAAGGTTCCCCAGTGCATCGGGATGACCGTCTTCACACCGAGCAAGCGGATGGCTTCGGCCGCGGAGGCCGGGCCCATCGTGTAGAAGTCGCCGATCGGCAATAGCGCCCAGTCGGGCTTCAACAGCTTCGCGATCAGTGTCATGTCCGAGAACACCGCGGTGTCGCCCGAGTGGTAGATGCGAAAGCCGTTCTCGAACTCGACGACGAAACCGGCCGCTTCCCCCCCGTAGATCGTCTGGTCCCCGTCGGTGATCCCGCACGAATGGACCGCGTGGGTCATATGGACCTTGCATCCGGCGACCTCGGCGGTGCCGCCCTTGTTGAATCCGATGACGTTCTCGACCCCCTTCGAGCCGAGCCATCCTGCCGTTTCTGCGATGCACGCGACCTCGGGCGACTTAGCCTTCGCGAGTTCGACCGCGTCGGCGATGTGGTCGAAGTGACCGTGCGTGATCAGCATCGCGTCGATGTCTCCCGGGTCCTTCAAGTCGTCGGGGCACGCCGGGTTACCCATCACCCACGGGTCGATGAGGATCCTCTTGCCCGATGGAGTTTCGACCAAAAACGTCGAGTGTCCCAACCAGGTGATGTTTATGCCGTCGGGTGGTTGTGCCATGTCCCCTCCTTGCTATCTGCCTACAGTCCCATCGTCTTTGCGATTATGTATTTCTGTATCTCGGAAGTTCCCTCGACCAGAGTGAAGATCCGAACCAACCTGTAGATGCGCTCGAGTGGCAGGTCGCGCATCCAGCCCATGCCCCCATGCACTTGGATCATCCGATCGACGACGCGATTGACCATCTCGGCGGCATAGAGCTTCACGATCGACGACTCCTGGATCACCGCGTCACCCGCGTCGTACTTCCATGCACATTCGTATGCCATGAGCTTCGAGGCTTTTATCTCGATCAGGGAGGTGACGAGGTGCTCCTGGATGTGCTGGTTCTTGCCGATGGGCCGGCCGAACGCTTCTCGATCCTTCGCGTAGTCGGTTCCGAGCTGCAAGCAGTAGTCGGCGATGCCGTTACACGCGGCGCCGATCGAAAGCCGGCCCATGGCGAGGAACTGCATGGCGGAATAGAAGCCCATCCCGACGTTCTCGGGACCGCCGAGCACGTTTTCCTGAGACACGCGGCAGTTATCGAAGACGAGCTCGAACTGGCCGTCACCTTCCACCATCCCGCGTTGCGCGCGTCCGACGGTGAATCCCGGCGTTCCCTTTTCCACGATGAACGCGGTGATGCCGCCCTGTGCTTTCTTAACCGGGTCGTTTGCCGCGAAGACCAGCGCAAAGTCGGCGTGCTTACCGTTGGTGATGAAGTGCTTGGTGCCGCTGATGATCCAGTCGCTACCGTCCTGGGTGGCGGTCGTCTTGATGTTCTGCGCGTCGGACCCCGCGTCGGGCTCGGTGAGGCAGAAGCACATCGACTTTTCGGCGGAGATCAAGGGGGTGAGGTACTTCTTCTTCTGCTCGTCGGTTCCGGCGAGCAACACGCCGGTCGGGCCCTCGGGGCCGTAGACGGTGAATCCGGCGAGCCGGCAACCAGTTCGCGCCGCTGCCTCGCGCAGCAGCACCATCCCCAACTGTGGCAATCCGCTTCCACCCAGGTCTTCGGGGAAATCGGCGGCGTAGAAGCCGAGCTCTGCGGATCGCTTCCGTACGCGATCGCGGAGCTCGATGGGGATGTCGTCTTTCTCGGGGTCGAGCTCGGCTTCTTCTAGTGGACGAAGCTCGCGATCGACGAAGTCGACGAGGTTCTTCTGAAGCTCGCGGTACTCGGCGGGGATCTCGAAGTCCATGGCGCCAACCTTACGGGCCTTCGGTCCGCAGACCGGTTCACATGCGGCCCACGGCGCAGCTTCGCTAGCGCCTTCGGTCCGCAGGCCGGTTCACATCCGCTTGAGGAGCTCGGCTTTCTTCGATTCGAACTCGGCCTCGCTGATGGCGCCTTGTGTCTTCAGTTTCGCGAGCGCCTCGATCTGATCCGTGACGTTCGGGGCCGCGGGCGCGGGGGCCGCGGTCTTGCCCCCTCCATAGGTGCGGTTCGAGTTCTTCTCCATCTCCTCGTAGATGCGCAGATGGACCTTCTGAGGATGGCGCACGTTCGTGATCGCCTCCTGCCCGCGCTCTCCGGCGGACTCGAGAACGATGTTCCCGGCCCCCAACATCCGCTGGAAGATCGATTGCGTGAACGTGACGTCGTTGACTCGCTCGAGCGGGATCTCGCGTGAGCGCTTGGCGATCATCCCGTGCCTTGTGATGATCCGGTCGGTCGTGAGGATGAACCGGGTGAATACCCACCGCACGACGGGCCGCCCCGCGAACCAGATGAGGAGCACTAGGCCCGCGATCAGCCAGATCGAAGCATGGTGCGCGTACTTGATCCCGACTCCCACTCCTGCAGCGATCACCACCGTCCACAGCACTGCTCCGGCGAGTTCGATCCAGTGGGGCCGGAGGTCGAAGATCAATTCTTCGTGACTTGCGAGGAGATCCTTTGTCGACGTCATGCCATGACGCTAGCAAGCAATCGCTCGCCTGAACAGGAGCTTCGGCGCAAACATCGCCAACTAGGATGGGCCTCATGCCTCTCGACAAAGCCGCCGTCGACCACGTCGCACGCCTCGCACGCCTGGACCTGAGCGAAGATGAGCGCGCCCGCATGCAAACGGAGCTGTCTCACATCCTCGAGCACGTGGAGCGGATCCAGTCCCTCGACCTCGACGGCATCGAGCCCACATCCCATGCCATCCCTCTCGTCAATGTCATGAGGCCCGACGAGGTTCGAGACTCGCTGACGCAAGCCGAGGCGCTCGCGAATGCGCCCGAAGCGGCCGAAGGCGGGTTCAAGGTTCGGCGCATCCTGGAGGACCAGTGACGTCGGAGATCCACTGGTTGTCGGCGCGCGATCTGGCGCGGGCGCTGGATAACAAGGAGCTGTCGAGCGTTGAGATCACCCACGCATTGATCGGGCGCTCAGAAGAGGTCGATCCGGCGATCCATGCCTTCCTTCACCCGACGTTCGATCAGGCCCTTGCGGGAGCGACCGCGGCCGACGAGCGCCGAGCTAAAGGCGAGGCACTTTCAACGTTCGACGGCGTGCCGATCGCTTACAAAGACATCTTCTGCACGAAGGGTCAGCCGACGACCGCGGGATCGAAGATCCTGGAGGGGTTCGTACCTCCTTACAGCGCGACCGTGGTCGATCGGTGCTCGGGGGCCGGTCTCCCAATGCTCGGCAAGCTCAACCTGGATGAGTTCGCGATGGGGTCGTCGACGGAGAACTCGGCGTACGGAACGTCGCACAATCCGTGGGATCTCGAACGCGTCCCGGGAGGATCGAGCGGCGGCTCGACTGCGCTCGTTGCGGCCGGTGGAGTTCCGTGGGCGTGGGGGACCGAGACCGGTGGTTCCGTACGGCAGCCGGCGTCGCTGTGCGGGCTCGTCGGGGTGAAACCAACCTATGGCCTGGTGTCGCGTTACGGCATCATCGCGTTCGCGTCATCGCTCGACCAAGCGGGACCGATCGCTCGGACCGTCGAAGATGCCGCGGCCCTACTGCAGATGGCGGCCGGACACGACCCCATGGAATCGACTTCTATCCCCGACGCGGTGCCGGACTACCTCGACGGGATCGATGGGGGCATCGACCGCATGCGGATCGGCATCGTCACGCAGTTCCAGAAAGAAGGTTCGCAACCCGGTGTCGTGACGCGGGTCGAAGAGGCATACGCGCGGCTCGAGAAATTAGGGGCCGAGCTCGTCGACGTATCGATGCCTTCGTTCGACTTCGGGATCTCCGCCTATTACCTGATCGCTCCGGCCGAAGCATCTTCGAATCTCGCGCGATACGACGGGGTTCGCTACGGATACCGGTCGCAAGCAGGTGAAGACGTCGTGCAGATGACGTCCAAGACGCGCGACGAGGGCTTTGGCTCTGAGGTGAAGCGCCGCGTGATGCTGGGGACCTA
Organism: Actinomycetota bacterium; assembly: GCA_034665605.1. Classification (GTDB taxonomy): domain Bacteria; phylum Actinomycetota; class CADDZG01; order CADDZG01; family WHSQ01; genus JALZGD01. The sequence continues at coordinate 4,490 of JAXDJM010000020.1, forward strand.
CGCGCTGTCGGCCGGCTATTACGACGCCTACTACGGCAAAGCCCAAAAGGTCCGCACGCTTATAACGCGGGAGCTGGAAAAGGCCTACCAGGACTGCGACCTGATCGTGTGTCCGACCTCGCCCACTACCGCTTTCAAGATCGGCGAGCGTGCGGACGACCCGCTAGCTATGTACCTGTCGGACATCTACACGGTGCCGGTGAACCTCGCCGGGAACGCCGCCATCAGTGTGCCGTGCGGTACGTCGCCTGACGATGGACTTCCGGTGGGGTTGCAGCTGATCGCCAAGGCGCTGGATGAGAAAACGATGTTCAGGGCCGCATACGCGTTCGAGCAGGACCTCGGGTGGACGGGGTCCGACGGATCGAGGCCCCCCTTATGAGCACGACATGAGCACGACTGCAACCGATCTCTACGAAACCACGGTGGGTCTCGAGATCCACGTCGAGCTCAACACCGTGTCGAAGATGTTCTGTGGATGTGCGGTTGCGTTCGCGGGCGAGCCCAACACGCGTACGTGTCCGGTGTGTCTGGGCCTGCCGGGCTCGCTGCCGGTGACGAACCAGAAAGCCGTCGAGTACACGATCAAGATCGCGCTTGCGCTCCACTGTGACATCGCAGCGGATTCGTTGTTCCACCGCAAGAACTACTTCTATCCGGACATGCCGAAGAACTATCAGATCAGCCAGTACGACCTTCCGCTCGGCTACGGGGGACACCTCGACATCTCGGGCGACTTCGGCACGACCACCGTGGGCATCACGAGGGTGCATCTCGAAGAAGACACCGGGAAATCGATCCACGTGGGCGGCTCCGGCCGGATCGTCGACTCCGATTACTCGATCGAGGATTTCAATCGCGCGGGCACGCCTCTCGTCGAGATCGTGACCGAGCCCGACATCCATTCGGCATCGGAGGCCCGCGCGTTCGTAACGGAGTTGAGATCGATCCTCGAGGGGCTTGACGTTTCGGACGTGCGGATGGAGGAAGGCTCGCTGCGCGTCGATGCAAACGTGTCAGTTCGTCTCACCGGCGAATCCGAACATGGGACGAAGGTCGAGGTCAAGAACATGAACTCGATCCGGTCGGTAGGTCGCGCACTCGCATACGAAGAAGAACGGCAGAGGCACGCTCTGGACGCCGGTGAGACTCTGAT
>JAXDJM010000021.1:0-5271 GCA_034665605.1 Actinomycetota bacterium
AGAGAAAGTCAGAGCTACTTCCGACTGCGGGATCGATAGGTGCCTCGTTATCGGGATATCGCTCATCCGGCCTTCAATCGTTCTGCGACCGCGACGGATCCGGTAACGGGTAGATCGCAGACTCCGCGTTTGCACACGTAAACGGTCGTGGCGTTTCCGATCGTCGAGCGGCCGTGGACCAGAGGGATCTCTTCCTGTAACCCGCCGACCCGCTCTCGATCGACTTGCACGATCACGCGGTTGGGCAGGTAAGCCGTTCGCACCGCGTCGAGCACTTCACCGGCATCGTCCGCGGCAACGATCACGATCTCCTTGGGATCGCTCGTGTAGTAATCGATCGCGGCTAACAGGTTTCCGAATGCAAGCGGCGCCCGCTCTACCGTGCTTAGGACCAAGCGGATCGTTTGCACCGCGCGGGCTTCGTAGGAATCATCGCCCGTGAACGACGCCAGCCGTTGCAGCTCGAGTGCCATAACCGAGTTTGCGGCCGGAACGGCGTTGTCGATGAGCTCCTTCTTGCGCACGATCAGCTGCTCTTGATCGGCACCCGTCGCGAAGAAGCCACCTTCGTCGGAGTCCCAGAAGAGCTCGATGGCGGCATCGGCCGTCCATCGCGCGCGGCGCAACCACGAGATGTCGCCGGTCGCTTCGAACAACGACAGAGATCCCTCGAGGAGGAACGCATAGTCGTCGCAGAATCCCGGAGGTCCAACTCTTTCCGAACCGTTCGCATCTCTGCCGAACGATCGCATCAAGCGCCCGCCTGGTCGCATCCTCTCGAAGACGAAAGAAACCGCTTGTGCCGCTGCGGCTATCCAGTCGGGCCGGTCCAGGATCCACCCTGCTTCGGCGAGCCCGGCGCCGGCGAGCCCATTCCACGCGGCGAGCACCTTCGTGTCGGTGGTTGGGCGTGCCCGTCGCGCCCGCGCGGCGAGGAGTGCCGCGGCGGCCTTCTCCACCGAGTCGGGATCGCCCTCGTCGGAGGCCAGCACCGGGATGTTGGCGCCCTCAAAATTTCCCTCTACAGAAAATCCCCATCGGCCGATCGCGACTTCGGACAGTTCGCCGAGCAGTGTCGTGGCCTCGTCCAGATCCCATACGTAGTAACGACCTTCGGCCCCCTCGGAATCGGCATCGAGCGACGAGTAGAAACCGCCTTCCGCGTCCTGCATCTCGGCGAGCATCCACTCTCCAGTCGCGAGAGCGACGGCGCGGTGTCTTTCGGCGCGCGTTCGTTGCCACGAGCGGGCGTAAGTGCGGATCAACTGCGCGTTGTCGTACAGCATCTTTTCGAAATGCGGGACCGTCCAAGATCGATCGACGGAATAGCGATGGAATCCACCGCCGAGCTGGTCGAACATGCCGCCGGCCGCCATCGCGTCCAGCGTTTGAGAGCTCATTGCATCGAGCTCTGTGTGTCCTCGGGCACTCAAGCGCGCACACAGATCGACGAGCATCGGCTGTGGGAATTTCGGTGCTCCCGAGAACCCACCATGGAGAGGATCGAACGAACGGCCAAGCTCCTCTGCGGCCGAGTCGAGGAACCGGGCGGTGATCGGTTCGTCGGAGATTGCTATGCGCACGGCCGTTCCGACGTACTCGGACAAACGTTTGCTCTGACGAGTGACTTCGTCTCGCCTATTCGCCCACGTGTCGGCGATGGCCGCGAGCAGCTTGGCGAATGCAGGAAGCCCATGACGGTCGGCCGGCGGGAAGTACGTCCCACCGTAGAAGGGTTCGCCATCCGGCGTCAGGAACACCGTCATGGGCCACCCTCCCTGACCGGTCATCGCCTGAACGGCGTCCATGTAGAGAGCGTCGATGTCGGGCCGCTCTTCGCGGTCCACCTTGATGCAGACGAAATGTTCGTTCATGAGGTCCGCGGTCGCGACATCCTCGAACGATTCGTGAGCCATGACGTGACACCAGTGGCAGGCCGCGTAGCCGACGGACAACAGGATCGGCTTGTCCTGGGCTTTCGCCGTCGCCAGTGCTTCTTCGCTCCACGGCCACCACTCGACAGGGTTGTCCTTGTGTTGCAACAGATAAGGGCTGGTCTCGGCCGCCAGACGATTCACCATGCCTGAATCATGCCCTCCGATCACTACGCCCCCGTATTGGAGCGAACGTAGGGTGGCTACATGGCTGCGCTCGCGTACCTCCTGCTTCCCGTTACCGGCGCCGTGGCGTACTTCGCGAGCGCAAGCGCGCGGGTTCGTTTCCACGGCCTTCAGGCGATCGTGTACGGCGTTGTGTGGGCGCTGGTGCTTTATGGATGTGCGCGGCTCTCGATTAGGGCGACGCAACTCGCGTTCGGGATCGGAGGAGTGGGGTGGCTCGGACTGATCATTGCTACGGCAGTCGGAACCAACCCGCGCCTACCTCTGATCGGGAGGTGGCTACACGTGCAATCCGAGGTCGGACCGCGCGAGCAAGAAGTTGCGTTTAGGGACGAGCCGTAAAGCACATCCGGCACGTCGGTGCCGTGGAACCGTTTATGGCACCACAGGATGGACAGCGCCAGAAGTCTGCGGGGGCTGGAGCGGGCTGACCGATCTCGGTGTGCTCTTCGGTAGCGGTTGTATGCGAGTCGGGCGCCGTTTCCTCGGGCTGATCGCTTTCTAGCGCAGCCGCACCGGCTCCCCAACCGCTCCCGGCGGAGGATGTCTCCGAGCCCATGGTTTCGGTATGCGTCACGGAGCTCGTCGATTCGTCGTCGGTCGCCCCGTACGAGCCGGTCGACGCACCGAACGTGCCCGCCGGCTCCACGGTCCTCGGCCCTTCAGCCTGGATCCACTGAGCGGCCGTTTCGTCGTACACGAGCAGCTCTTCGCCGCGCCTGAAGTACCACCGGCCGTCCCGTTCGAAAGGCTGCTCTTGCGGGTCTGCATCCCCTTCGGTGGCCGCGCCGGCAGCTCCCTCTAAAGAATGACCTTTGTCCGAGGCCGTGGCTGAGGTGGGCTCGTAAACGTCTCGTGACGCCGTGGAGGTCGAGCCGCTCGCCGTGGAGACCGGCTCTGTGGGGGATGTGACGATCGGTTCGCCGGTCGTCAAGTGGCCGGACGCCGCCGGTTCGCTAACGGTCGCCGCCGCGACATCTTCTATCGCAGGCTCGGCCGCCGCCACGACGGTCTCTTGTGCTCGATCGGCGGGCTCGTCACTCGAGTCGGCTTGCTCGCTGCTCGTTTGCGTGCCGGGCATCGCCGAGCGGATACGAGATAGCACCGTAAGGATCATCAGTAAGACGAGCAAAATGACGACCAGAAGCGCGAGAGCAAGGGTCTGGAACAGATCTGTACTCACGTGGAGCATGCCTCCCTCCCGGTAAAACGAGGTTTCTCAAGCATCATCTACGGCCCGCACGACGCGCGCCAGCATCCCGAGCCCGAGCCCGGGATGCAATGGCGAACGCTTGTCGGTTTGTTAGCTGGCCGGAGGAGCTGCCGGGCTGGCCGGGCTTGCAGGACCAGCCGTTGTCGGCTGCTCCTTGTTGATCATCCATCCGGCGTATGCCATGACGATCCCAAGAACGAGGGCTACGAACAGCAGGATCCCGCGGCTCTCGTCGGCGAGGCCGCCTGCGTCGGGAGGACCGACCAAGACGTAAAGCAACATGTCGGCGCCCACGAAGATCCCGGCGATCATGTAGGCAACGCCCGGCAGGTCGAACTTAACGCCGACCGCCTTGAGGATGACGGCAACGGCGCCTGCGAGGGCGACGATTATCCCGACCTTGAGAAGGAACCCGTAATCCCACGCACTGATGTGGACGGTGAAGGCCGTGAACACATGGCCCTTATAGGTCGCCCACAACTTGATGAACGACAAGATGAACAGCAATAGCCCGGCGCCCGCGAATAGCTGCTCGTTACGGGAGAGACGGTTCATATCCACCTGGTGCACCCCCAGTCATCCGTCGACCGCTGCGCATAGGGCGCAGTCGTCAAAGGCGACGATGTCTTTGGCAGCACTATAGGCAGGTGACAAGCCTGATGCCAGGTCTTTCGGGCGTAATGGCACCTTGCAGTCGGACTCGGCTCGGTAGAATCCCGAGTCTTATCGACCGCCAGGAGAGGCCCAAATGCCGGGGATAGCCCTCGTCGGGATGCAGTGGGGAGACGAGGGCAAGGGCAAAGTCACCGACCTCCTCGGGGAGCAAACCGACTTCGTCGTCCGCTATCAGGGCGGCAACAATGCAGGCCACACGATCGTGGTCGACGGCGAGCGCTACGCCCTTCACCTCGTCCCGACGGGGGTCCTGTCTCCTCACTGCACGCCGGTGATCGGTCCGGGAGTGGTTATCGATCCCGAGATCCTCATCGAGGAGCTCGACACGCTCGAAGGCCGGGGCATAGACACGACCCGGCTGCTCGTGTCCGGAAACGCCCACCTGATCATGCCGTACCACCTCGAGCTCGACCGGGTAACCGAGCGCCGGCTGGGAAACAATCGTCTCGGCACGACGAAGCGCGGCATCGGCCCCGCTTACGCGGACAAGGCCGCACGGATAGGACTGCGCGTCCAGGACCTGCTCGACGCCAAGATCTTCTCCGCCAAGCTCGCGGTGGCCATCAAGGAGAAGAACCTCGTTCTCACCCGCGTGTACGGACGGCTCCCCGTCGATCAAGCAGAGACGGAAGAGCGATACCTGCGCTACGCCGAACGCCTTGCGCCACACATCGCAGACACGACCTCGGTGCTCCATGCGGCGCTCGACGCGGGAAAGACGGTTCTCTTCGAGGGTGCCCAGGCCACGATGCTCGATCTCGATCACGGCAGTTATCCATTCGTGACTTCGTCGAACCCGATCGCCGGAGGAGCTTGCGTCGGAGCCGGTGTCGGGCCGCGGGATATCGAGAGGATCATTGGGATCGCGAAGGCTTACTGCACGCGCGTCGGGTCCGGGCCATTTCCGTCGGAGGCCGACCCAGCCGACGCCGAGATCCTCGTTGAGGCGGGGGCCGAATACGGGACCACCACGGGTCGCAAGCGAAGGTGCGGCTGGTTCGATGCGGTAGCGGGCAGGTACGCGGCACGGCTCAACACGCTCACCGAAGTTGTCGTCACCAAGCTCGACGTGCTTTCGGCATTCCCCACGATCAAGGTTTGCGTCGGTTACAGCTTCGAAGGCGAGCGATTCGACGACATGCCTCCCAACCAGACGATCTTCAACAAATGCGTCCCGGTCTTCGAAGAGCTTTCGGGATGGAGCGAAGACATCTCGGAGGCGCGCTCGGTGAACGATCTCCCTAAAGAAGCCCGGGCCTACCT
>JAXDJM010000022.1:0-3829 GCA_034665605.1 Actinomycetota bacterium
GAGCCGGAGTGTCGGGATCGGGCAGGGGGGCGCGAGGGAGATCCATCAATTCGGCGCCCTCTTCGCTGCGAAAGCGTCGCAACCGGAGTCGATCGAGGGCCGGGGTGATGTCCTTGGGTTTGAGCCCTGCCCAGTTCGCGATGTCCGCGATGGGGGCCGGGCCGAACCCTCGCAAGTAGCTGCGGATCAGCTGGGCGACGCCATCTAGGCGTGCGACCTTCTGCTTTCCGATCCACTCGTCTGCCGCCGCATAGATATCTGCGCGTCTTCGCTCCCATGTGCCCGATGGTGGAACGCGAACGAGGTCGATCCAGAGCCCTACTCCACCGGCTATGGGTTTCCCGAGCAAGTCCTCGATCTCCGAGCTGCGCATCGCCTTCGAGCCCAGAGCTTTCCGAAGTTTTCGGGCCGCGGCCGCCATCTCGAGTTCGGTTGCGACGTTCTTGTGTGTTCTCAACCACCACTCACGGCGCGCATCGGCGAACCCGGCAACGAAGGGCCGGTAGTCGCCCGCTGAAACGAGGTGGATGGTCGTCCGCATCAACGTTCCCTGGACGACGGAACGCCGTTCAAGCGCGCGCGTCAACTGCGCGCGTTCGAAGGATTCCATGCGCGACCACAGACCGATGTACATCGACGGCGCGTACTGCGCTTGCAGGCCACCCATCGCCTCGAGCACTTTGGGGATGGTCTTCGTCGAGCGCTCGAGCAACAGCTGCCGGGCAAGTAGGGCGCGGTTCAACCCTCGCCGGGTGATCGGTGGATGGTCGCCGATAGCTAGAACCATCCCCGTTTTTTGAAGAAGACCACCAGCGCGACGACCGCGAGGGCCTCCGTGCCTATGCCGAACAAGAGGAAGCTCTCCCCCCTGCCGATGCGATCGACGAGCCAGCCGAAGTTCTGCCCGAAGAATCCGGTTAGCCAGCTCAACGGCAGAAAGACCGTCGCTATGACGGTCAGTTGCTTCATCACCACGTTGAGCCGGTTAGAGACCGTCGAAAGGTAGACGTCCATGGCGCTAGTCAACAGATCGCGATAGCTATCGATCTGCTCGCTGATGCGGATCACGTGGTCGTAGATATCGCGGAAGTAGCGTTCGTCTTCGTCTTCCAAGCCCGGAAGGTCGGCCACCCTTCCTACGAGACTCGTGAATGCATCGCGCTGAGGCGTGATCGCTTTGCGCATCCCGACAAGCACGCGCTTCATGCCGAAGATCTCTTGGAGTTGTTGGTCGGTGGCCTGCTGAAAGATGTCGTCTTCGAGCTGATCGATGCGATCGTCCAGGACGGCGAGGATCGGAAAGAAACTGTCTATGAGTCCGTCGACCACCTGATAGAGAAGGCGTGAAGGCTTGTCGCCGGGGGCTGCACGCTGGGCGTATCGCCGGCGCACTTCGGCGAAGGCCGGGCAATCGTCGCGGTGGACGGTGACGAGGAACTTTTCGGAATAGAAGCAGTGCACCTCGACCAGTTGGTCGTCGTCGTCCGATGACGACGCTCCATAGACGACGAGGAACACGAAGTCGTCGTAGTCATCGATCTTCGCCCGTTGATCGAAGTGCTCGGAGTCCTCCACCGCCAGGGGATGGAACTTGAAGACGTTGCGCAGGATGTCGAAGTCGGCCTCGTTGGGTCTTTGGAGGTCGACCCAAAAGAAGTCGCCCTGATCGAGAAGCTGGGTTGTCGATTCCCGGCTGAAGTCGGTCTGTTCACCGCCACCGTGCCCGACGACGATGCACGCTTCTCGCTGCGGGTCGACTTTCGTAGCGGAACTGGCTCCCATCTCGACGACTTCCCTCCACTTCGAGGATTTCCCCTCCACCAGACGGGGCAACAGCATCTCATCGTGATGCCCTCGGCGCCCTCGGGCAGATTCGAACTGCCGACACCCGGTTTAGGAAACCGGTGCTCTATCCCCTGAGCTACGAGGGCTCGATTCAAAGGCTAACCTCGGAGTTCGGTTCGGAACGGGGACCGAAGGTGCTAGCGGAGCGCACCGTGGTCCCCATGTGAACTGCCTACGGGGAGGCAACGCGATGCAGATCGGGATGGTTGGACTTGGGCGCATGGGTGCCAACATGAGCGTCCGGCTCATGCAGGGCGGTCACGAGATCGTTGCCTTCGACGTCAACTCCGACGCGGTCGCGGCGCTCGAGAAAGACGGAGCGTCCGGAGCGTCGTCGCTGGAAGACCTCGTATCGAAGCTCGAGCCTCCCCGCGCGTTGTGGGTGATGGTCCCCGCGGGTGACATCACCGAAGAAACGATCGACAAGCTTGCGGATGTGCTGTCCAAAGGCGACGTCGTCATCGACGGAGGCAACTCGCGCTACAGCGACTCGGTGCGGCGCGCGGAGGCGTTGAAGGAACGCGGCATCTCGTTCGTCGACTCCGGCACCTCGGGGGGCATCTGGGGGTTGAAAGAGGGCTACTGCTTGATGATCGGTGCCGAACAAGAACAGTTCGACCGACTGGAACCGATCTTCAAGACTCTCGGACCACCCAATGGCTATGCGCACGTAGGCCCCCCCGGCGCGGGGCACTTCGTGAAGATGGTCCACAACGGCATCGAATACAGCTTGATGCAGGCTTACGGCGAAGGATTCGAGGTCTTGCAGAAGAACGGCGAGTTCGAGCTCGACCTCGCGCAGATCGCCGAAGTGTGGCGTTACGGAAGCGTTATCCGGTCGTGGCTTCTCGACCTTGTCGCCTCGGCGTTGAAGAAGAACCCTCAGCTCGAGGGGATCTCCGACTACATCGACGATTCTGGCGAAGGACGCTGGACGCTCGACATCGCGATCGAGAAAGGCGTGCCGATGCCGGCGCTCGCGCTCGCGCTGTTCACGCGCTTCGCTTCTCGAGAAGACGAGATCTTTGCGGGAAAGCTGATCGCAGCGCTGCGCAACGAGTTCGGCGGCCATGCGATCCACCCGGATATCAAGCCCGACGACAAGAAGCTCTAAATGGCCGAGCGACTCGTCGTCATCGGGGGCGATGCTGCCGGCATGAGCGCAGCGTCGCAGGCGCGACGCAGACGAGACTCGGACGACCTCGAGATCGTCGCCTTCGAGCGCGGCAACTACACGTCTTATTCGGCTTGCGGCATCCCTTATTTCGTCGGGGAAGTCGTGACCGATTTCGATTCGCTCATCACGCGCGCGCCGGATGTATTCAGGCAGAAGTATGCGATCGATGCGCGAACCCGAGTCGAGGTCACCGAGGTCGATCTCGACCGGCGCGCGGTCAAGGTTCACGATCTCGACGCAGATAAAGACTCGTGGGAGTCGTTCGACCAGCTCATGATCGCGACCGGCGCACTGCCTCTGCGCCCGCGGATGGAGAACTCGACGGCGAAGGGAATCTTCGGCGTTCAGGTGCTGGACGACGGTGTTGCGATCAAGGCCGCCGTAGAAGCCGAGCACCCGCAGCGCGCGGTCGTCGTCGGCGGTGGCTACATCGGCTTGGAGATGGCCGAAGCATTCGTCAAGCTCGGGATGAAAGTCACGCTCGTCGACGCCGGGCCTCAACCTATGTCCACTCTCGACCCCGACATGGGCGTGCTCGTGGCCGACGCGATGCGGGGGATGGGGATCGAGGTGCTGACCGACGAGCCGGTCGCCGGATTCGAATGCAAGGGCGATCACGTGAGCGCAGTTGCGACCGCAACTCGGACGCTGCCGGCGGACATCGTGGCGCTGGGGCTCGGAGCGCGGCCCAACTCAGAGCTGGCGCATGGGGCGGGCATCCTCACAGGTGTCTCGGGTGTGATCGTCTTCGATCGTCGGATGCATACCGGCATCGACGGTGTCTGGGCCGCGGGCGACGGCACCGAG
>JAXDJM010000023.1:0-4108 GCA_034665605.1 Actinomycetota bacterium
GACTACGAGGGCGAATGGGCGCAGACGTGCTCGAGCTCAACGACACCCAGACGGCCATCGTCGAGACCGTCCGAGACTTCGTTACGAACGAGGTCATCCCGGTCGCCGATGACCTCGAGCACGCAGATGAGTATCCCGAAAAGATCGTCGAGCAGATGAAGGAGCTCGGTCTTTTCGGACTGACCGTCCCCGAGGAGTACGACGGGATCGGTGAGTCACTGATCACCTACGCCCTCGTGGTCGTGGAGCTCGCCCGTGGGTGGATGAGTCTCTCAGGCGTGCTCAACACGCACTTCATGGGGTGCTACTTGATCAACAAGTTCGGAACCGACGATCAAAAGAAGAGCCTCCTTCCTCGACTGGCGACGGGTGAGATCCGTGCTGCTCTCGCGATGAGCGAGCCTGAGGCCGGATCCGATGTGCAGTCGATCAAGACGCGTGCGATCGCCGACGGCGACGATTACGTGGTGAACGGGCAGAAGATGTGGCTTACCAACGGCCTGCGGTCGGGCGTCGTCATGACGCTCGTCAAGACCGATCCCAAGACCGATCCTCCGCACAAGGGCATGAGCATGCTCATCGTGGAGAAGGAGCCCGGGAATCCTCAGCCCGCGCCCGGCCTCGACGTCGGTAAGAACATCGAGAAGATGGGCTACAAGGGCGTCGAGACAACCGAGATGACGTTCGCCGATTATCGGATCCCCAGAACCGCGCTGCTCGGAACCGAAGAAGGCCAGGGATTCCGTCAGGTGCTCGACGGTATCGAGGTTGGCCGCGTGAACGTCGCGGCCCGTGCGGTAGGCGTGTCCACCAGAGCGTTCGAGGAAGCGATCAAGTATTCGCAAGAGCGCAAAGCGTTCGGCAAGCCGATCTGCGATCACCAAGCGATACAGATCCATCTCGCCGAGATGGGTACCACCCTCGAAGCCGCGCGCTTGATGCTGTTTTCCGCCGCCGAGAAGAAGGCGGCCGGCGAGCGATCCGACCTCGAGGCGGGCATGGCCAAGCTCTTTGCATCCGAGGCGTGCCACGAGATCTGTCTCAAGGCTCTGCGCGTCCACGGCGGCTACGGCTACTCGAAGGAATTCACCGTCGAACGTCTTTATCGAGATGCGCCGTTCCTGTTGATAGGGGAAGGCACTTCTGAGATCCAGAAGACCGTCATCGCGCGCCGGTTGTTGGAGCGTTACAAGGTCTAGTCATCGCGCCGAGGCGCGAAATTTCTAGTGCCTTTTTGTGTCAGAAACTACCGATTCCTGGCGTTTTGGGGAGTGAAAAACCCCTGTTCAGGGGGTTTACATCGCAAAGCGTAATGCTATAACTACTCCTTGTAGGCTACTCGGGGAGTACCAGGAAGGGGCCCAATTGGGCCAACCCAGCACCGGAACAACGCGGTTGACTGCACGAGCAGATCTGAGGGGCGCGCGCTTGCGTCTTGCGGATGCTCTCGACCTTCATCGCGACGAGATCGCACTTGCCTGGTACGGCGCGGTTGCCGCCGATCCGCGTGTCAGGTTCCCGGAGCTCGAGCGCTACTTACGCTCCCTCGTCTCCGGTCTGTATGAGGTTTTCCGGGACAGCGAATGGACCCTGACCCAAACGATCATCGATGGTCTGGCCGAACGCCGCGCCCGAACCGGCGCGAGCGTCGAGCACGGCGTGCAGCGCGCGCTCCTCGCAGGGCGTCACGCGATCAAACCCTTCTACTCGATCAACGGAAGCTCGGATCCGTGCGACGACATCTTGTTGGATGCGCTGCATGAGTGCCTGTTCCGCTTCTCCGAGTCCTACCAAGGGGTTCGGATGTCCACAGAGAACGACCGGCTGCACACGCGGATCATCAGATCGCTGGTCATGGCTCTCGAGGCGCGCGATCCGTACACCAAAGGACATTCGATCTCCGTCGCGCTGCTCGCCCAGCGGCTGGCTCAGGAGGTCGGCTGGAAGATGGAATCGCATCTCGTCTATCTGGCGGGATTGCTGCACGACGTGGGCAAGGTCGGGATACCGGACAGCATCCTTCTGAAGCCGGGCCCCTTGTCTTCGCACGAGTGGGACGTCATGCGGTCCCATCCCGCCCTCGGGGCGAGCATCCTCAAACCGATCAAGCTCTACCCGGAGGTACTTGCAGCGGTCCTCTCGCATCACGAGAACATCGATGGATCCGGCTACCCCCACGGTCTGAAGGGCGATGAGATCCACCCCATCGCCCGCGTTATCCGGGTGGCCGACAGTTTCGACGCAATGACCTCCACCCGGTCGCATCGCGCCGGTCGCTCGATCGACGAAACGATGTCCGTGCTGATCGCAGAACGAGGCTCGGTCTACGAGACGGATCTCGTGGAGGCATTGGCCGCGATGGTGCACGAGCCGGACGCGATGAGAGACCTCGGTCTTGCTTCCTTGCAGATCGATCTACAGGATTTCGATGAAGTCGAGGTCTCGCTGAAAGACGTTTAGTCGAGGTCGCCGGCGTCGATCCGCTCGAGTCGCCGGTCACGAGCCAGCTTGTGGCCCGTCAGGACCTGAAGTGTCTCGGGCTCCTCCATCCCCTCGGCGAGAAGACCGAGGATGTCGCGCAAGGAGATGATGCCGACGACGCGGCCGTCGTCGGTCACGACGGGGAGATGCCGGAACCACTTGTCGAACATGATGGCGGCCGCCTCGCGGATCCCCGAGCTCGAGTCAATGGTCACGGGGTTGCCGGTCATCACGTCGCGCAAGCTGGACGCTTTGGGGTCCTTGCCCTCACCGACGACCCGAAGAACGTCTCGTTCGGTGACGATCCCGATCAGCGCGTCGCCCTCCATGATGAGAAGGGAGCCCGTTTGCTGCTGCCACATCTTTGCCGCAGCTTCGGCGAGCGTGTCGTCGGGAGCATCGGTGACCGCAGCGGGAGTCATGATGTCGGAGACTTTCACGTGTCGATTCTAGACTGCTCAACGTGAAGCTCGGTCTGGCGCTGCCTCACTACGACACCTCCTACGCGGGTGAGCCGGCATCGTGGGAGCGAGTCAAGCAAACTGCCCGGACGGCCGAAGCGAGTGGGTTCTCGTCGGTGTGGGTGTCGGACCACCTGTTCCTCGACTGGGGCAAATACGGAGGACCCTCCGCCGCGCAAGGATCGCTCGAGTGTTGGGCGACGATGGCCGGACTGGCGGCAAGCACGACCGGTATCAGGATCGGCTCGCTGACTTTGTGCAACGACTTTCGTAATCCCGCGCTGCTCGCCAAGATGGCAGCGACTCTGGACCTGCTGTCGGACGGGCGCCTCGACATCGGCCTCGGCGCCGGGTGGTACGAGCCCGAATACCGCGCCGCCGGCATCGATTTCGATCGACCTGGGGTTCGCATCGAGCGGTTGAGCGAAGCAGCCGAGATCGTTGGCCGTCTCCTCGAGGGCGAGGAGGTCACGTTCGACGGTGCTCATTACGCGCTCGATGGCGCCATCTGCAGGCCCGGCCCGAAACAGGATCCCCGCCCCCCGATCTGGATCGGGGGCAAGGGCGATCGATTGCTAAGCGTGGTCGCCCGCATCGCGGACGGGTGGAACTTCTCCTGGCTCGGCTCTTTCGACGTCTACAAGGAAAGATGCGAGTACGCGGATACAGCATGCGAGTGCATCGATCGCGACCCGTCGGCGCTGCGCCGTTCGGTGGGTGCCTACTTGCTGGTGGGCACGGACGACGCGGATGCCAAGCGCAGATTCGAGCGCCTTGCGTCGGTCACGCCTGCGGGTTTGCTCGGTGGTAGCTCAAAAACGGGCGTATCCTGGGACGAGTTCCGCTCCGGCGATCGGATCGCCGGGACGGTTCAACAAGCCGTAGATCGGCTCGGTCGCCTACAGGAGATGGGCGTCGAAGAGGTGATCGTCAGCTTGGGAGCCGTTCCGTTCCAAGTCGGTGATCTCGAAGACGTCGAGCTCGTCGGCACCGAGATCGCCTCGGCACTCAAGTGATGAAACGGAGGAGGCGGTGGACATAGGAGCTCCAGAGCTCATCATCGTTCTGTTGGTCGTGCTTCTGCTCTTCGGCGCGTCGCGCTTGCCGAAGCTCGCCCGGTCCATGGGTCAAGCGTCCAAGGAGTTCAAGTCGGGCATGAAAGAGGG
>JAXDJM010000024.1:0-8541 GCA_034665605.1 Actinomycetota bacterium
GATCCAACAGCGTGGGCACCCGGTGTGGGCCGAGATAGACCTCGAGGCCGTCCGCCACAACATCCGCGAGCTTCAAAAGGCCGCCGCGGGAGCCGAGGTCATGGGTGTGGTCAAGGGCTATGCCTACGGCCACGGCAACCCGGCTACCGCGCGCGCGATGTTGCAGGGCGGGGCAACGCGACTCGGCGTCGCGCGAGTCGCCGAAGGGCTGCACCTGCGCGAGTCACAGATAACTGCACCGATCCACGTCTTCACGGAGCCGCCGGAACAAGCGGTCGAGCTTCTCGTTCAACACGATCTGACACCGACGGTCTACACAGAGACTTTCGCGCGAGCGTTGTCCGAGTGTGCCGTCGCGGCCGGCCGCGTCGTGCCGGTTCACGTCAAACTCGATACAGGGATGCACCGGGTCGGTTTGATGGCCCGGGACGTGTCCGACGCCATCGCGACATTGCGCTCGTTGCCCGGGATCGAGATCGAGGGCGTGTGGAGCCATCTTGCCGTCGCGGACGTGCACGATCATCCGTTCACACGGAAACAGCTCGAGCTCTTCGACGAGCTCTTGGGTCAGATCGCGCGCACCGGTCTCCAGGTCCGTTACCGCCACATCGCCAATTCTGCCGCGGCTCTGACGATCCCAGAGAGTCACTACGACATCGTTAGGTGTGGCATCGCGTCGTACGGGCTGACGCCGGGCGAGGGTCTGGTCTTCGACGCGCAGCTGCACCCCGCGATGGCGCTCCGCGCACGGGTAACTATGGTCAAGCGCGTGGCGGCGGGCGAGCGGCTCTCCTACGGGTTGCGTTACGAACTGCCGCAACCGGGCAATGTCATCACCGTGCCGGCCGGATATGCAGATGGTTACGACAGACGACTCTCGAATAACGCAGACGTCCTGTTGGACGGCCACAGACATCATGTGTCCGGCACCGTGTGCATGGACCAGTTCATGGTCGACATCGGTGACGCGTCGGCAGAGATAGGCGACGTCGTGACATTAGTCGGGCGAGACGGCTCCGATGCGATCACGGCAGAGGAGCTCGCCGCCAACGTCGGCACGATCAATTACGAGATCACGTCACGCGTTCCCTCGCGGGTTCCGCGCGTCTACCTGGGGGAGCAACCATGAATCGAACGCAGAAGGCATGGGCTTTTGCCACCGCGGCTGCGGGTTTGGGGGCCGGGCTCGCCGCCCAACGCTCGATGGTCAATCGCCGCCGGCGAGACGATCCCGAGGCCGCCGAGCGTTTCGGAGAGCGACGCGGCGTTCGTGGCAGGGAACTCGAGCTTCCCGACGGCGCCAGGTTGTTCATCGAGGAAGCCGGTCCCGAGCAGAAGCGCGGCGCGGTGTTCGTTCACGGCTCCGCGCTACGGACCGATGTGTGGCACTACCAGTTGCCGGGCCTGAACGGCCACCGGCTCCTCTTCTACGACCTGCGCGGCCACGGCAGGTCGCAACCCAAAGGCGACACGGACTACTCGGTCGCGTTGCTCGCAGAGGATCTCGCGGCCGTGATCGATTCCGGTGATCTCGAAGAGGTCGTGATCGTAGGCCACTCGGTGGGTGCTTTCGTCGCCCTGCAGCTCGCGTGCACGCGTCCCGATCTGCTCGGAACGAAGATTAAGGGCCTCGTCCTCAGCAACGCGACGTACCGTCCTGCGGTCGAGACGATTGTTGGCGGTGAAGCCATCGCTCGTATCGAGCGGATCACGCGACGACCATTTGATGCACTCGGCAAGCATTCCGCGCGGATCAGCCAGCTGCGCAAGATCCTGAGACCGTCCGACACCGTGTTCCTCGGGGTTTCGGTTGCCGCGTTCGGCCCGGGGGCGTCGGCGAAGCAGATCGATTTCACTTACGACATGGTGTCCGAAACGCCGATGGACGTTCTCTTCGACCTCGTGCGGGCCTACCGTGATTACGACGTCACCGCCCTGCTCGACCTGGTGACTGTCCCCGTGCTGGTGATCGCGGGAACGCACGACCGGCTTACGGTGTCGTCCGCCGCGGAGTACCTTGCAGAGCACTTACCGAAGGCGGAGTTGGTAGTGCTCGAAGGAACGGGCCATATGCCTATGCTCGAACGGCACGACCAGTTCAATAAGTTGGTAGGTAAGTTTCTCGACGACGTATTGGGTGGGGCCGAGATTGGCGACGAGGCCACCGGATTGGAGCACGCGCGATGAGAGATCAAAGGATCGACAAGGTCGCCGACATCTTGGTCGAGTACTCGATGCGGATCAAGAAGGGCGAGCTCGTGCAGATCCGGGGGCCGTACATATCGGAGCCCTTGATGCTCGCCATCTACGAACGTTGCTTGAAGGCAGGAGCACAGGTGATGTTGCGCCCGACCATGCCGCAAGCCGACCCCGTCTTCTTCAAGAATGCGACCGACGAACAGCTCGAGTTTCTGTGGCCGGTCGAGCAGTGGCTGATGGATAACCTCGACGCTTCTTTCGGGATCATCGCCGCGACGAACACCAGACAGCTGACGAATGTGAACCCTGCAAAACAGGTTCTCGCGTCGAGGGCGCGCAAACCCCTGATGGACACGTATATGCGTCGCACTGCTGCCGGCGACTATCGATGGAACCTAACGATGTTCCCGACCGACGCGCTTGCGATGGAAGCCGAGATGAGCCTTACGGATTACGAAGACCTTTTCTTCGCCGCTTGTTTCGTCGATGCCGATGATCCGGTCGGCGAGTGGCGCAAGCTGGCCGAACATCATCAAAGATTGATCGAGTGGATGAAAGGACGCAAAGAGCTACGTATCGAAGGCGAGGGAACCGACCTCTACCTGGACGTCACCGATCGCACGTTCATCCCCGCCGACGGACAGATGAACTTCCCCGACGGCGAGATATTCACCGGGCCCGTCGAGCAGGGCACGCGCGGTCACGTCACGTACTC
The DNA here is from genome assembly GCA_034665605.1 of Actinomycetota bacterium. Taxonomy (GTDB): domain Bacteria; phylum Actinomycetota; class CADDZG01; order CADDZG01; family WHSQ01; genus JALZGD01. Next base: position 2,915 of record JAXDJM010000024.1, read on the forward strand.
CTATCCCGGCATCTATGGCGGCCAGGCAGTAGAGGGTATCCAGCTGACGTTCGAGGATGGCAGGGTCGTCGAAGCTACGGCCCGACGCAACGAGGAGTTTTTGATCAAGACGCTCGACACCGATCCCGGCGCCCGGGTACTTGGCGAGCTCGGCATCGGAACCAACTTCGGAGTCACCGAATTCACCGGTGAGATCTTGCTCGACGAGAAGATCGGCGGCACGGTTCATCTTGCCGTCGGTGCGTCGTATCCCGAGACGGGTGGACTCAACGATTCGGCCGTGCACTGGGACATGGTGTGCGATCTGCGGCGCGGAGGCCGCATCACCGTCGACGGGGACGTCCTGATGGAGGACGGGAAGTTCCGCGTTTAGCCAAGCACGACCTTAACTAGGGGCGGTCGGCTCCAGCTCGGACTCTTCGGCCGTTGCCTGTTGCGGCAGATAATCCTCAGCGTGACCGAGCGCCGTGAACGCGAACAGCATCGGGATGATCGCGGTCACGATCCCGATACCGGCATAGACGAGCGCCACTCGCCCAGTCTTCTGGATCACATATCCGCCGAGTAGAGCGCCCAGTGGTATGGCCGACCATGCAAGCACAGAAGCGATGCTCATCACGCGGCCGAGCAAGCGGTTCGGCACGATCGCCTGTCGCAAACTTCCGGTGTTGATGTTGAACAAGATTCCCAATCCGCTCGATGCGGCCCATAGCGGAACCGCGAGCCACATCTGTCGCGTCAACGAGAACAGCAACAGGAACACCCCACAGAGCAGCAGCGCTCCGAGTGCCACGCGGCTGAACGTCCATCGTTTTCGCAAACGACCCGCGATGAGACCGGTGATGACGATGCCGGCACTGCCCGCGGCGAACAAGAGACCAACCTCGGTGTCTGTGGCGGCCAGTCGATCCTTCGCGAACAGCACCAGCTCGGTGTATGTGGTTGCCGCGAAGAAATTAACGAGCGCCATCATCAGTGAGATGTTCCTGAGAACTGGATGAGACAGGACGTAGGTAAGTCCTTCCTTCACGTCGTGCATGATCGTCGTTGGTTCGTTGCCCTCGTCGGCCGGATCCTGGTTGAAGCTCTTGGAGACCAACCCGATCGACAATGCCGACACTGCGAACGAGATCGCGTCCAGCCAGATCAGGTTGTAGACGGCGATCACGGCGAGAAGTGCTCCGCCGACCAGCGGTCCTACGACTTGTGCAGCCGAGTAGCTTGCTTGGATCCGGCCGTTGGCCGTGACGAGGTCATCTTGGGATACGAGGCTCGGTATCGCGGCGAACTCTCCCGCATCGAAGAAAATGGCTTGGGTCGAGCTGACGAATGCGACTACGTAGATCCACCAGACGTGCAGCAGGTCGAAGGTCGCGAGCAGCGGGATGCTTGCCATCACCGCCATGCGACCGATGTCGGTGATAACCATCATCCGTTTGCGCTGGACGCGATCGACGTATGCGCCGATGAACAACCCGAACAAGAGGTAAGGGACGAACGAGGCGGCCGTGGTCAGCCCGAGATTCAGAGCAGACCCGGTCAGCTTGAAAACGAGAAGGGGCAGCGCGAACCACGAGACGGAGTCCCCCAGCTTCGAAACCGTCTGTCCCAGCCAGAATCTCCAGAAGTCCCCGCTGAGCCTTGCGGCCGGCCCCTCCACATGCGGCCCACGGCGCGCTTCGCTAGCGCCTTCGATCCGCGTTCCTTCTTGCATGGTCTGAGTCTTGCAGAACGGCCCAGACTGGTAGCGGCGCGGCCCTTTCTGTACTGTCGGGAATATGTCTTTTCCCGGGGGCGATCTGGACATCTCTGCCATCGAGCGCGAGGCGCTCGGGTGCACGCGCTGCGCCCTTGCCGCCGGCCGAACCCAAGTCGTCTGGGCCGACGGCAATCTCGACTCCGATGTCCTGTTCATCGGCGAGGCCCCCGGCTTTCACGAGGACAAAGAAGGCCGGCCTTTCGTCGGAGCCGCAGGCCAGCTGCTCGACAAACTATTGAGCGAGATCGGCCTCGATCGATCGAGTGTGGCGATCGTCAACGTCCTGAAATGCCGGCCGCCGGGCAACCGAGACCCTCTGCCCGACGAGATCGAAACCTGTACCCCGTACTTGGATGCGCAGCTGCGCCATATGCAGCCGAAGGTGATCGTGACTCTCGGCAACTTCGCGACCCGCTACATACTCGAGCAACCCATCGGCATCACGAAGGCGCGCGGCCGCGTCTACCGGCGCCGGGATGCTTACGTGGTGCCCACGTTCCATCCGGCCGCGGCCCTGCGCGGCGGTCGGTTCGGGGGACTTAGTCCGGTGGACGGCATCAGGGAGGATCTGCGCGCCGTGCGGACCTTGTTGGATCGCGTCGAACAACCACCGCCGGAACCGGTAACCGCGGCGATCGCGACCGGTGGGGAGCCGGAGTCCCAGCAGCTGGGCCTCTTCTGAGAAAGCTCCGGCACTGATGCGGGCCCTTTCGGTTGTTTCCAGGTCGCCCGAGGAGACGCGCATCGTCGGAGCGTCGCTCGCTCCCGTTCTATTGCCCGGCGATGTCATTTCATTGAGTGGTGACCTCGGCGCCGGCAAGACCGTTTTCGTTCAAGGACTTGCGACTGCTCTCGGCGTCCAGCGGCGCGTTACTAGCCCGACCTTCGTGATCGTGCATGAATACGAGGGTCGCTTTCCGATCCTGCATCTCGATGTGTACCGGCTCGATTCCTTCCAAGAAGTTCTCGACCTCGGCTTCGAAGAGCTACTGGATCCGGAGGCCATCCTGCTCGTCGAGTGGGGCGACGCGGTCGCGCCCCTGTTACCTCGCCGGCATCTCGACATCATCATCAAACATCCTGAGAACGGTGACGATCCGCAGCATCGCTCGATGATCTTCCGGCCATGGGGGCCGGAGTGGGTGTTCAAGGTAGATGCGATGCGAACGACCGGCGAGACCCTTTTGAACGCAGCTTCCTCCGAGGATGTCGCGGAGCAACGCTTCGCGGAAACGCTTGTGTCTCAGGTACGCGACCATAGGCAGCCGCGAGAATCTGGAGAGGTCTGATGCTGATCCTCGGGATCGAGACGTCAACTCCGCAAGCAAGCGTTGCCATCGGCTCAGAGCAAGGGGTCGTGGCCAGCGCGCTCGTCGCACGAGGTGCCAGTTACAACGAGTTCCTGCTCCCGGCGATCCGCTTCTGCCTCGACGAGACCGGTCTCGGGTTCAGGAACCTGAGCGGTGTTGCGGTCGGTCTAGGGCCCGGCCTTTTCACGGGGATGAGGGTCGGCGTAGCGACGGCGAAGGCGATCGCGCAAGCGCTTTCGGTTCCGATCGTCGGGATGGCGAGCCTGGATCTCCTCGCTTACGAAGTTCGGTACACCGACAAAACCATCTGCGCGGTGCTGGATGCTCGCCGGAGCGAGGTGTTCCACGCGTTCTACAAGTCGTCTCCAGGAGGTATCCAAAGGATGAGCGAGTACCGCGTGGAAAGCCCCGGTCGCCTTGCAACGGGTCTCGCGTCTCGCACGGAGGAAGTGCTGCTTGTCGGTAACGGGGCGCTCCTTTACAAAGAGGAGTTCGACGACGTGGGCCCGGTGGTGGAGGTTGGTGGGATGGGTCACGCGTTCCCCGACGCTCGCGCTCTCGTCGAGCTGAGCCTGTCGCGCATGTTCAGAGAGGACTTCGATTCATTGTTCGAGCTCAAGCCTCTCTATCTAAGGCAGTCGGCGAAGCGGATCGAATGGGACCGCATACGAGCGCGGCGGTCGGCGTGATGGCCCTGGCTCGAAGCCCTCAAGGTGAAGGGGCGCTCGAAGATATCGAGATAACCAGGATGCGGAGGCGCCACCTCCGGAAGGTCCTGATGATCGAGGCACGGGTCTATCCGAGGCCGTGGACGACTTCTTTGTTCTTGTCCGAGCTTGCGCAACGAGCCACGCGCAGTTATCTCGTAGCGCGCTATGAAGGCGACGTCGTCGGTTACTCGGGGATGATGCTGACGGGATTCGAAGCCCACGTCACCAACATCGCCGTAGACCCCGACTTCCACGGGCGCAAGGTCGGAACGCGTTTGCTCCTGACGCTTGTTACCGAGGCGATAGCGCGCGGCGCCGAAACGATCTCGTTGGAGGTCAGAGTCTCGAACGCGGTTGCGCAAGAGATGTATGCGAAGTTCGGTTTCGCCGTCGTGGGCATCCGGCGCGGCTATTACATAGAGACGAAGGAAGACGCTTTCATCATGACCGTTGAGGATGCCCTCTCGAACGAGTACCGCGAGCGATTGCTCTCGATCCGCCGCGAGCTCGAGATCGGATCAACCAAGGGCGATGACTGACATCTTCGGTTCGCCGGGCACCGGCCTTCGGATGCCCACGTTCACCCTTCCCGAGCCGGCGGTCGCCGAGCAACCCATCGACGAGTGGGGTGAGGACTCTCTCGTCCTAGGCATCGAGACCTCGTGCGACGAAACTTCGGCCGCCGTCGTGCGCGGCGGTCGCGACATCCTGTCGAACATCATCGTCTCGCAGACCGATCTGCACTCCGAATACGGCGGGATCGTTCCCGAGGCGGCGGCCCGGGCCCATGTTGAAGCCCTCACTCCTGCCATCGCCGAGGCTCTGCTGCAGGCGGACGCGACGTTCTGGGACCTCGATGCGATCGGGGCGACGCTCGGGCCAGGCCTGATCGGCTCCCTACTGGTGGGAGTCGCCGAGGCGAAGTCGATCGCGGCGGTTCTCGAGATCCCCTTTGTCGGCGTGAACCATCTCGAGGCTCACATCTACTCGTCGTTGTTGTCGTCGCCCGAAGCTCGGTTCCCGGCCCTCGTGCTGATCATCTCGGGGGGACACACCATGCTGGTCGATGCGCGCGCTCACGGTTCTTACGAGGTGCTCGGCGAAACCGTCGACGACGCTGCCGGTGAGGCCTTCGACAAGGTCGCGCGGTTCCTCGGCCTCGACTATCCGGGCGGTCCCGAGATCGACCGACTGTCCTTACTCGGTAAACCGGACGCGGTGCGATTCCCGCGCGCGATGTTGACCGAAGAAGGATTCGACGTCTCGTACTCCGGCCTCAAGACCGCGGTGATCAACCACGTGCGCGGACTAGAGAGCCGCGGAGAACAGGTATCGGTCGAAGACATCGCCGCGTCGTTCCAGGCGGCGGTGGTCGACGTGCAGGTCACTCGAACCATGGCGGCGCTCGATCACACCGGGGCCGAGCGGGTGTTCTTGTGCGGCGGAGTAGCGGCAAACTCGGGGTTGCGTAGTGCCCTCGCGGAGGCGTGCGCCGCCAAGGGGGCCGCGTTCTTCGTGCCTCCGATGGAGCTGTGTACCGATAACGCAGCCATGGTGGCGGCGTGCGCGGCCGCCATGCTCAAACGCGGTGTCTACTCGTCACTCGACGCCGCTCCCGACCCCAACCTGCCACTGGTCGCGTGATGGACGCGCACAAACGCATCGTTTTCGTCGGCAGCTTCTCGACCGGTAAGACGACGCTCGCCGAGCGCCTTGCCAAGATGCTCCAGCTCCCGCTGCTTCCCGAGGTCGCGCGCGAGATAGCAGCTCTCGGGTTCAAGCTCGACAAGGACGCAACACCCGAGATCGAGACGCTCATCTTCTTGCGACAGCTGAACAACGAGCTGT
>JAXDJM010000025.1:0-12458 GCA_034665605.1 Actinomycetota bacterium
CTCACGATCCCCGTGAGGACTTTCACGGGATCCGCGTGCGCGCCGAGGCCCGGATAGTCGAGCTTGGCCCCAACGAGCAACATCGCGCCGACGGCCAACAACCATAAGAAGCCGATCCCGGCCGCGCCGACGATGTCGCGCCACGCGACCCAGGGCGCGCGCCTCAGGCGCGTCGTCGCTTCGAGATCGCTGGGTGACTGAGACAAAGTTCGGGCGAGCTACAAGATGCCCGTCGAATAATCGAGGTCGACGTGATTGGGGCCCGAGTCCGAAGCCGAGACGGTGATGTGAACTGGGGCAGGCGCCGTCGGAAAAGACCCATCGGGTGAGCGAGCCACGACCGTGTAATCGCCGGGCTGGAGCGACACGACGTAGCGCCCGTCGTCGCCGCTGGTCGTGGACGCAACGACGTTGCCGTTCGCATCCTCCACATCGATATGTGCCCCGGGCATCACGGCGATGCATCCCTCGTCACGTCGTTGAGGACCTCCGCAGGTTGGGCTCCTCGTCGTCTGTCCGGCCACTCCCGGCCCCGCGTCGTTGGAGTACGCCTCGGGGATCCTCTGCGCGCCGCCGCCCCTAAGGAAGATCTGCAGGGTTTGGGATTCTGGTGATGTGAAGCCCTCGACGGGTTGAGGGACAAGCGTGTAGTACCCGGGACCGACTTCCGACCTCGAGAAGTTGAACCGGCCGGCGTAGTCGCTCTCGGTCCGAGCGGCCTCATCGCCGTTCACGTCTCGGAGAACGAGGGTGGCGTCGAACAAAGTCACCACTGGACATGCGTACGCACCGGTGGAACCGGTCGGGCATTGATCGAGGCCCGTCGTCCTGCCGACGATGGCGTCGGCGTAATCGACACGGGTGTGGAAGAAGTGGATCTCTCGACCATCGTGAAGGCCGTCGCCATCGCTATCGGGGTTACGCGGGTCGCCATTGTTTAAGTACTCGAGGAGGTTCGAAAGATGATCCCTATCGGGATCACCACGTGAGTCGTTTCTATTGGGATCCAGACCGTAGCGACGCTCCCACCGATTCGGCATCCCGTCGCAATCGAGGTCGCGGTTGCACTTTCCACCACCGGGTTGGGGACTCGCACTCGCCGACCCCACCGCGGAGTCAGATGGATAGGGATCTGCCGTGGAGCCGGAAGCCGCGGGCATAACTATCACCAGCGCCGCGAGCGCAGCCAGGCCGGTTGCGAAAGACAGTCCTACCCGTGCTCTATGAACCATGGTTCCACCTTAGTGGTGTGAGGCGAAAAGCCCGGGCCCCCCCGTTTGCCGAGCGACGACCGGTTGTGCCGATTGCGAGTTGGGGCCGCCCGTGACGCACTTGTCGATGCAGCCGTCGGCGTAGCCAACGAGCACGTGGCCGGACTTGTCGAGCGTGACGTCCATGAAATCGAGCAGGTTCCGCTGGGCGCTCGGGCAGCCACCGGCGTTCCCCCACCAGATGCAGCCGCGCTGCACGGGGTCGGTGGGGGTGACGTCGACGGTCGTCCATGTTTTGCCCCGGTTGAGCGTCGTCGATATGTAGAGGTCCCACGTGCCCTTGTACTTGCCATCCTCGTACCCGAACTTCTTCTTCGGGTCCTTCTTGCTGGCGGCCAGGAACGCAACCGCCGCGCGGTCTCCATCACCGGCAACGGCAGCGGGGAACACTCCGTAGTGGATCCCATTGGGAGACTCGAGATCGGTCGGCTTGGTCCACGTCTTGCCGTGGTCGCGGGACACCACAACCTTGACCTCGCGGTCTCGGTCCTCGTACGCGAAGTACACCGTGTTGTCGGCGCCGATCGCGACCGTGGGATCGCTGCGGAAATCGTTGTAGTGCGAGCCGGGGATCGGCCGGACGGTCCACGTCACGCCGTCGTCCTGGCTTACCAGAACGGCTTGCATCTCCTTGCCGTTGACGTAGCAGCGGAAGTTCGGCAGATACGCGGTCCCATCGGGGCCAACCTTGATGTGCCCATGAAGGCCCATGCAGTGGTTCATCCCGTCGTCGGGGATCTGCCCCGACTCGCTCTGCAGGTCGTAGTAGACGGGAACCGCGTCGGCGTAGGTGATGCCGCCGTCGCGACTCAGCGCGCAGTTAGCTGTGATCCCGTTCTGCCCGCAGTAGTAGTTGGCGTCCTCGTAACTGATCTTGTCTGAAGGGTTCGCGAAGGGACCGCCGCCGATCGTTTGGTGATCGTAGGTTCCCGGCAGGCCGCATCCGGTAGACGGGACCCACGTCGCGCCGTCATCGTCCGACACCGCTGCCAGGCTGCAGCCCCCGCCCGGTACATACAGCGAGCTGACGAGCTGCGACACCGAGGTTCGTCCGGTATGCACGTCAGTGAACAGGATCGGATCCATCGTGAATACGGAGTTAGCAGGCGTCACGTCCGTCCACGTTGCATCCGACGAGTTGGCGCCCTTGAAGGTGACCTTGAGTGTGTTGATGCCGGACTGGATCAGCACCGCGCCGGTTTTCCAGTCGGCACCGATCGAGGGCTCGCCCGTGTTGGAGCCCATGCCCTTGGGGGCCGCGTAGTTCTTGTAGGCGAAGTGACCGCTTTTTGACGCGACCCGTGCCCCCGAGGGAGCCAGCGAGGCCACGATGGTCAGAACTGCAGTCGCACCGATGATGCGCCCCGTCCGGAGCTTGAGCATCTGTCCCCCCAAGGAAAGTTGATGTGTCACACAGGTTATTCGCCGCGGAGGGGGGCCGTTCCTGGATTTCGCCCCTGCCTTCTAGGATCGAGCCCCCTGGACCGCGGAGGACGAGTGGACGAGCGCGAGCGCATCTTCAAGCTCATCGAGACTGCGGACAACTTCGTCAAGTACGCGGGACCGGGGCGCGAACAACGTGCAGCAGAACGAGCCCGCAAGCGCTACATGAAGGCGGCGCGCCTGGCCGAAGGTGCGAACGACGACGACGTGCTGGCCCAGATCAAGTTACGGATGGACGACCTGGAGCGTCGAGCGGCGCTCGCCCCGGGCGTCGCCGACACGGTGGACACATCGGACGACTCGCCGGGCGGGTCGATCCTGACGTCGGACCTGCCGGCGCACGCGCAGGCACGCGTTCCCCCGCACCAGCGCGTGACCCGGGGATGGCCGGTCCTTCACGAGGGCCCGATCCCTCGTTTCGATCCACAGACGTGGCGCCTCGCCGTCGATGGTGCGTGCGCGGCTCCGTTCGAGGTCTCCTACGACGAGTTGAAGGCGCTTCCCAACGTCGAGATGACTTCGGATTTCCACTGCGTGACCGGATGGAGCAAACTCGAAAACCTGTGGCGGGGGGTCCAGACGCGGGTGCTGCTGGAGAAAGCAGGGCCCCGGAGCGACGCGGCGCATGTGGTGATGCACGCCGAGTACGGCTATACCGCGAACGTGCCGTTAGATCGCCTGCTGGCAGACGACGCACTGGTCACGTGGATGCACAACGGACGCGACCTCGCGCCCAAGCACGGCTACCCGCTACGCACCCTCGTGCCGAAGCTCTACGGATGGAAGAGCGTTAAGTGGATCCGCCGGCTCGAACTCGTGACTGATGACCAGCGCGGCTTCTGGGAAGTGCGCGGGTATCACAACCGGGCCGACCCGTGGCTCGAAGAGCGCTACTCCTACCAAGAAAGATGAGTATGGGAAAGCTCGGGTTCGGTTTCAAGCTCGGTCATTGGACGGATCCGACCGGGCTCACCGGCTGCACGGTCATCATTCCTCCGCGCGACAACGTCGCATCGTGCGAGGTCCGCGGATCGTCACCCGGATCGCGCGAGATCGAGCAGCTACGAACCGACCTTCGTCTCACCGAGGTGCACGGGGTTCTCCTGACCGGTGGCAGCGCGTTCGGGCTGGCCGCCGCAGACGGAGTCATGTCGTGGCTCGCCGAGCGCGACATCGGTTACCGAACCCCGGTAGCGATCGTGCCGATAGTTCCCACCGCGGTCATCTTCGATCTGGGCCGGTCGGCGAGCGCGACGCGGCCGGGACCCGAACAAGGGCGAGCGGCCTGCGACGCGGCTACCGAAGACGATGTCGTTACAGGGCGCGCCGGCGCGGGGGCCGGAGCGATGGTCGGCAAGTGGGCCGGGATCGAATACGCGTCGCCGGGCGGGATCGGCATCGGACGCGCCGAGCAAGAGGGCGAGGCCGTGTCCGCGATCGCGGTCGTCAATGCGATCGGCGACGTGCTCGACGCGGACGGGTCGGTGGTGGCGGGGACGACCGCTCCCGATCCCACCTGGCGGGGACGCCCGCCGGAGCCCGCGCTGAACACGGTTCTGGTCTGCGCAGTGACGAAAGCATCGTTAGACAAGCGCGACGTCCACTGGTTGTCCGCGCGCGCTGCGGACGGCGTGACGTCTACCGTCCGGCCTGCCCACACCCGTTACGACGGCGACATCGCGTTCTTCGTCGGCGCACCCGACGACAGTGGCCGCACCGCGAACGTCGATGTGCTCGGCTACCTGGCAACGCTGGCAGTACAGCGCGCGGTGCGAGCAGCCGTGCGATTCGATCCCTAGATCCCTAGATCTCGATCACTACCTTGCCGAATCGCTCGTTCCCGGCGAGGTAGGCAAGCGCCTCGCGGCCTTCCTCCAACGCAAACGTCTTGTCGATCACCGGCTCGAGCTTCGTCCCCGCAACCATTCGCAACATCTCCGAGACGTCGTGATCGGAGCCCATCGTCGAGCCGATCACTTCGAGCTGGTTCCAGAACAGGCGACGAACGTCCAGGTCGGATCGCGGCCCGGTCGTGGCGCCGGCGATCACCAGCCGTCCACCTTTTCGCAGCGCGCGCAGGGCGCCGTCGAAAGCCGAGCCTCCGGCCGAGTCGAGGACGAGATCGACGCCGCGCTTGGCCGTTCGCGAGCGGATCGCTTTGCCCACATCTTCTTTCGAGTAATCGATGCCGTCGTCGGCACCCAACGCTAGGGCCTTGACGATCTTGTCTGTGGACGAGGACGTGACGAATATCTTTCCGGCGATCGGCCGCGCAAGCTGAAGTAGCGACAATGCCAGTCCCCCACCGATCCCCGTTATCAAGAGCCATTCGCCGGGGGTCATGCGGCCGCGCGTGAACAGCATCCGGTAAGCCGTGATCGCAGTAACTCCCAGCGCGGCCCCCTGCGAGAAAGAAAGGTGATCCGGCAACGGATAGACATTCGTCGCCGGCACGACGACCTCGTGCGCGATCGTGCCGGGCAGGTGCTCGCCGAGCATCTTGAATGTCGTGCACAGTGATTGCTCTCCGGCACGGCAGAACTCACAGCGTCCGCACGAGATCGCCGGGTTGACGACCACGCGGTCGCCCGGTCGTATCCCGCGAACATCGCCCCCGACGCGAGCTATCTCGCCGGCTCCGTCGGCACCCAGCGTATGAGGAAGCGCGTGGTCGCGACCCACTGCGCCGGACAAGGTCCACAGATCGAGATGATTGAGCGCGGCTGCCTTGACAGAAACGACTACTTCGCCGGGGCCGGGATCGCGCGGTTCGACATCGACGATCGCCGCGTTCGACACGTCGCCGTAACCGGTTAGAGCGAGTGCCTTCATGCCAGCCGTTTGTTGTCACACATGGCGTCTACGTTCTCTTTTCGGGCCGCGATTCCCAGGACCTCGTGGAGGTGATGCAGGATGCCACGAGCAAAGGCAGACGCGCCCGCGCCGAAGTCCTTTGTATGTAAGAGATGCGGCCGAAGGGTCCGCATGCCCTCGGGATGGACCAGGGGGCCCGCCGTTCGACGCCACTACTGGGCAAAGCATCCGGAAGTGATGCGGCCCACCAGCGGATCGTGACCGTCGAGCACGCGGCCGACCTCGGCGACATCATCGTGATGTTGCTCGCGTCCACGCTCGCCGGCCTGTCCGACCGGCTGGCAAGCGATGGATTCGAGGGACCAGCAGACCTAGTCGGCGAACTGGTCGAAGTCATCGACGGCTACCTCGTCACCGTACGGGGCTGAATCAGTCGATGACTATCCCGAGCGGGGGTGGGTCGGCTTCGTCGTGGGCGAGGTCGACCACCCGCTCGACGCGGTCCGAAGACCTGTAGCGAACCTTGCCGCGCTCGTCTACTTCGAAGACCCCGAAACTGACCAGGCCCAGATCCGCGCAGCGTTTCACCTGCCTCTGCACGCTGTTTACCTTCCCCTTGCCCGTCTTGATGTCGAGAAAGACCAGCTCCTGCACTTCGCCGTCGCACAATCCATCGAAGACGACGTAGTCGACGGGCCCGCCGCTCAGGATCCTCATATCGGACGGGTCGAACGGCATGTCCTTCACGAAAGGAACCATCTGCTCGACGGTCGTCCCCACACGCGTCCGCCCACTCCGCTTCTTGAAATCTTTGATGGCCAGGTCGACCTGCTCGTCGACAAGGTCCGACAAAGCCGCCTGAAGTCTCAACAAGCTGAGCAAACAAACGACAAGGGCGACGAAAAGAGCAACGCAGAAGAGAACCAGCAGAGCGGTCATCCGCACCAGGCTAGAGATGGTGTGTGACGACTTCGGGGATTTCGCCCGTAAATGGCCTTGCCCCACGGCTCCGCCCTGGCAGAAGATGCTGGTTACTCAGAGGGGGTTCCGGTTGAAAACACGTTCACCCATAGTCGTGCTGGTTTGTGCTGCCCTTATGGCCCTGACCGTGGCGGCCTCCGCGACCGTTCCCCCCACGCGACCTCAGAGTCGCGCAGAAGGACGGTTCCCGGGAGGCGCTCCTGCGATCGCACAGCAAGCGCAACGCACCGTGCCCGGCCGCTACTTCGTGACCCTTCGCGGCGCTGCCCTCGCGCAGCAGATGTCTACCGCGAAAGCCCAGGGCAGGGCCCTCGGAGCGGCCGCACAGAAGCGGGCGACGGCTCGGATCGCATCGAGCCAGCGGGCCGCCGTGGCTGCGACGAAGTCCCTTGGGGGCCGCGTTGTCTACACGTTCGACCGGCTCCTCGACGGTTTCTCCGCTCAACTCTCCCCAACCGCCGCCGCGCGCCTGGCCGCGCGGCCCGACGTGGCAAGCGTTCGCCCGGTTGCCCTGGTCGAGCCCGAGGCACAGAGCTCGGAACATTTCATCGGGGCGGCCACGGTGTGGCATCACTACGGGGTGCAAGGGGCGGGCGAACGAGTTGCAGTCATCGACACCGGCATCGACTACACACACGCAGACTTCGGGGGGCCGGGAACGGTTCGGGCTTACAAGCGCAATAACCCCACGATCATCGAGCCGGGAACCTTCCCGACCAAGAAGGTGGTCTCGGGCTACGACTTCGTCGGTGAGTACTACGACCCAGCCGACGCGACGACCGAGAACGACGTGCCGCAACCGGATCCCGATCCCCTCGACATCGACGGCCACGGTTCGCACACTTCGGGGATCTGCTGTGGACAAGGCGTTCCACACCACGTTCCGAAAGGCGTAGCTCCCAAAGCAAAGATCCTCGCTTACAAGGTGTTCTCGGCGAACGCGTCTTCGGGGGGCGACACGATCGCAGCCGCTATCGAACGCGCGATCGACCCCAACCAGGACGGTTCGACAAGGGATCGCGCCGACGTCATCTCGATGTCACTCGGCTCCGATTTCGGCGACGAGCATTCGCCGGACGCGGTCGCTGCGCAGCGCGCGGTAGGTCTGGGATCGGTTGTCGTCGCCGCCGCAGGCAACGCAGCGAGCCAGCTCACCGGAGGAACCGCGTATATCGCCGGTACTCCGGCCGCGGCACCCGGGGCGATATCGGTAGCCGCCTCGATCGTGCGGTTCCTCGCGAACCACCTCACGGTTACGTCTCCGGCCGGGGTGTCACTCCCGAACAAAGGCCTTGCGGTACATCAACCGTGGTCGACCGACATCGCGACCGATCTAACCGGGAACGTCTTCGATGCGCGCGCCGTGCAACCGCCGGCCGATCCGACCGGTACACCGGCCCCCACAGATCGCGAGCTCTGCGACCAGACTCCGCCGGGCGCGCCTTTCGCCGGCAAGATCGCTCTTGTCTACAAAGGTTCGACCAGCGCCGGGGATTGCGACGCAACAGAGAAGGTGTTCCGCGCGCAGGAAGCAGGTGCCGCCGCGGTCGTGCTGTGGTCTGGTTTCGCCGGAGCTCCGTTCGCACTGGGGCCGGGACAGGACGTCGACAAGATCCACATCCCTGCCTTCTTGGTGTCCGGCCCCGACGGCGCCACCCTTGCCGACACGGCGAGCCCTGTGGCTCCCTCGAGCTACAACACGCAGGTCCTCACCGTCTCAGTCTCGGCTAAGGCCACGGCCGTGCCCGGCTTCCCAGATCGGATGGCGGACTTCTCCTCCGAAGGCCCGGCACGCATCTCGAACGCGCTCAAGCCCGACATCACGGCCCCCGGAGTCGACATCACATCGGTGCTCGCCGGATCGGGGAACAAGCCGCTCGAGGAGTCGGGCACATCGCAAGCCACTCCGCACGTATCCGGAGTTGCCGCTCTCTTGCTTCAGCTCCACAAGGGTTGGAGCCCAACCAAGATCAAGGCCGTGATGATGAATCAGGCCAAGCGGACGATGAAGAACAACGACGGCACCCGGCCCGTATCGGCGGCGATCATGGGGGCCGGGCGCATCCGTGCAGATCAAGCCGCCCGGGCGCGATCGGTTGCCTACCCGGGAAGTCTCTCGTTCGGGCTCGCGATCGCGGCTGGCGTTCACACAGAGGTTCGATCGTTCCGCGTGCACAACGCCGACGACCGAGCGCACGTTTATAGCGCGTCGGCAAACCTCCACTACTCCGACTACGACCCACGACTTGCCGGCGTTTCTCTGGCTATACCGAAAACGAAATTCGCGCCGAACGTCTCGTTCCGCCTCGCACCCCACGGAACCCAGCGGATAAGAGCGCGCCTGAGTCTCGACCCGAGCGTGCTCTCCGAGCAAGAGCAGTTCTTCGGGTGGGCGGGGTTCAACGGAGATACCGACGGCGCGGTGAAGATCGTTCAGAAGAAGGGCCGCAAAGACGTCATGAACGTTCCGTGGCAAGTGACGCCCGAATCGGCATCGTTGAACGAAGTTTCGCCGGCGACGCTCGACGTGCGCTCCGATCCCCAGACGCTCGCAGTTACGAACAAGGGGGCCGGGCGATCTTTCGCCGACACGTATCTGTTGGGCGCGCAGGACGATCTCGGTTCGCGCGGAGAAGAAGACGTAACCGAGATCGGCGCTCGCTCCTTCGTCGGTCCCTCGATCGACGGAACGCCGCAAGGGCTCCCGCCCGATCCGGATCCCTTGTTCGGGCTGCCGTGGACACAGTTCTTGGCCCAACAGGACGAGCCCAAAGAGCCCGTCGAGTTTGCCGTGCGCACGTCGGCGATCCACAGCACCAGTCAGTCGATGGAGGTAGACGTCTTGATCGACGCGGGGGCCGACGGAGTTTTTGCGGACCCCAACCTCAGAGCCGATTACGTGTTGTCGAGCTTGCCGGGAAACCAAGTGTGTCTCTTCGATCTGTCTAAGACCGATCCGTTCTCGCAGTGTGCCGCGACCTATTTCCAGGACTACCGCGCGTTCAACACGAACCTCATCGGCCTTCCGGTCGACGTTTCCGCACTCGGCCTCAAGAACTCAAAGCCGACGCTCAGCTACACGGCACAGGCGTGCACGATCGCGAACGAGGTCCCGATCTGCGATGGGATCGACAATTTCAACGACGCGACGGGCACGTGGGCGGCAACGCTCAACGTGACGCACCCCGCTCTCGACGCGACCCCGCTGGTGTGCGGCGGATTCTTCGACCGATCCACGTGCACCGCGATCACCGTGAGCAAGGGCTCGGCTCCTGCGGGCACGGATACGAAGCTACTGATCCTGTTGCCCGACAACCCACCCGCCGGCGATGCACGGATCGTCACTGTTCGGACATAACGGGCGGTTTGCTCGCCACCTCTTGGGGTAGGAGAGCAAGCATCTACAAGCCGTAGTCGCACCGACACGTAACGCGGTGAGTGCTTGTACCGTTGTAAGTACCGATGGGGAGCGTCGTGGGAGAGATACCGGATATCGATGTCGTCGGATGCATCCGCGGGTGGGCCTTCGACCTTCACCTCATGGGCTACGCGATCGCTCAGGGGCGCGTGCGCTCTGCCGAACGTGCGGCCGTGGCTGCCGTGTCGTTGGGCGCCTCCTTCGAAGAGGCCTTCGAGTTGGCGCGCCTCGCGCTACATGAAGGCCCGATCCCCGAGACCATCACGATCTAGGCGTCTCCCGAAGGCATGTTGCGCACGAGCGGGACGAAACGAGCCGGCGTCAATATCTCGATGCGCTCGAGCACTCCGTTCTTCTTTTGGAACAAGATGACGTCCTCTCCGTGCGCCATCTTCACAGGGATGACTAGCCTGCCGCCTTCGGCTAGTTGCCGTTCGAGCGCGACCGGAACGTCATCTGCAGCGGCGGAGACCACGATCACGTCGTAGGGAGCGTGGCGCGGCTCGCCCTCGTATCCGTCGCCAACCAGAACGATCACGTTGTCGGCGCCGATCCGCTCGAGGTTCGCTCGCGCTGCTTCGGCCAGGCTCCCCCACCGCTCGATCGCGATCACGCTCGTGCACAGTCGCGCCAGCAATGCGGTTTGGAACCCGTAACCGGCGCCGATCTCCAGCGCCACATCGGTTGACGAGGGCCGGGCCGCTTCGATCATCCGCGCTATCAACGAGGGTTGCGAAGTGGTTTGGCCCTCCGGGATGCGCACGGGATGGTCTTGATAGGCGTCTTTCTCGCCCTCGGGTGGGACGAAGAGACGTCGGTCGACGTAGCGGAACGCGTCGATCACATCGCGGTCCGTGACCCCCTCGCGCTCGATGAGCCGGGCGAGCCCTTCCTGGGTGCGCGGCATATCTCGAACCTACCTAAGTCGCACGACTTGCTTGGATCGCTCCTCTCCTGCGCGGCTACGATTCGGAGATGGCGCGATACGAGAGACTGTCGGTTCTAGACGAGCTGTTCCTGCATCTCGAGGGGCCGAACACGCACATGCACGTCGGCGGCGCCGCCGTCTTTGAAGGCCCGGCCCCCGACTACCAAGAGATCCTCGACGGCTTCACCAAGCGGCTGCACTTGGTGCCGAGGTTCCGCCAGAAGCTCGCCTTCCCACCGTTGGGTCTCGGTCGACCGGTATGGGTCGACGACACGCATTTCAATCTCGAGTACCACATTCGGCACACCGCGCTTCCACCGCCCGGAACCGACGACAAGTTCAAGCGGCTGGTTGCGCGCATCATGTCGCAACAGCTCGATCGCACGAAACCGTTGTGGGAGATCTGGTTCGCCGAAGGATTGACCGGCGATCGCTACGCGATGATCTCGAAGACGCACCACTGTCTCGTCGACGGCGTTTCGGGAGCCGACATCATGTCGGTGATCCTCGACCTCGAACAGCATCCAGAACCCTCGAGCGAACCGGTCGAGCAGTGGCGTCCCGCGCCGGAGCCAACATCGGACCAGTTGCTCATCGATGCCGTCAAAGAACGCGTGACGTCTCCGGCCGAAGTGATCCGCATCGCGCAGTCGGCTGCGCTCGACCCGGGAAAGCTTCCGAACCGCATCGTCGAAACCGTACGCGCGCTGGGAGCATGGGTGGGCGGAACGCTCGACTTCGCGCCGACGTCTTCTCTCAACACTTCCATCGGTCCACATCGCCGCTTCGAAACGGTGCTCGTCGAGCTCGACGACATAAAGCACATCAAGAACGAGCTCGGAGGAACGGTCAACGACGTTGTTCTGTCGGTCGTCGCCGGGGGGCTCAGGCAGTTGATGAAGGGCCGCGGCGAGCGCGTCGACGATGTCGAGCTGCGCGCGATGGTGCCGGTGTCCGTGCGCGCCGATGCCGAACGAGGGGCGCTGGGCAACCAGGTGGCTTCGATCTGGGCACCGCTCCCGGTCTACGAAGAAGATCCCGTGAAGCGTCTCGAGTTCGTGAGCGAGAAGATGAAGGATCTGAAGGGCGGGGGCCAGGCGGTGGGGGCCCAGATACTCACGTCGTTGGGTGAGTACGCACCGCCCACAATCCTTGCTCAAGCAGCGCGGCTCGTTGCGCGCCAGCGCGCGTACAACCTCGTCGTCACGAACGTCCCGGGCCCGCAGATTCCGCTTTACTCGATGGGCTCCGAGATGGAGGTCGTGTTCCCCATCGTTCCTCTGTCGGATAACACGACGATAGGCATCGCGTTGTTGTCCTACAACGGCAAGATCGGCTTCGGCCTGCTCGGCGATTTCGACGCGGCCCCCGACCTGGGCGTGCTCGCCGAGGGCATCGAGAAATCGATAGCCGAGCTCTTAGCCCTCGCCGGCTAAAGCGCCTTTCCTCGTTTCTTTTCGCTCCCCAGCGCGCTCCGCGAGGTGCCCGGCGAAAAGAAAGGCTTCCGGCATTCTTTTCGCATCTGCCGTCGCTCAGCGAGGGTATCTACGAAAAGAAAGCCTCAAGTGCAGTCGGGTAGCCACTCGAGGAAGAACGAATTGCC
>JAXDJM010000026.1:0-5727 GCA_034665605.1 Actinomycetota bacterium
TCCGTTGCTGCTGTCGACCACTCCAGAACCCAGCCCAGCCCGCAGTTCCATCCGAAGTACACATTTGACTCCTTCGTCATCGGAAGCTCGAACAGGTTCGCTCACGCCGCTGCGCTTGCGGTCGCCGAGCAGCCGGCCGAGGCTTACAACCCGCTCTTCATCTATGGAGGAGCGGGGCTCGGCAAGACCCACCTTCTGCACGCCATAGGTCGCTACGTGCTCGAGTGCCACCCTCGGCTCATCGTTCGCTACGTCTCCACCGAGCAATTCATGAACGACTTCATCCAGTCCGTCCAGAGAAATCGGATACCCGAGTTTCACGGACGGTTCCGGGTCGGCGATCTTCTGTTGGTGGACGACATCCAACTGCTCGAGGGAAAAGAGCGAACCCAGGAAGAGTTCTTCCACACCTTCAACGCCCTGCATCCCCGCAGTCAGATCGTGATCACATCGGATCGGCCCCCTAAGAAGATGCCGGCTCTGGAGGAACGGTTGCGAACAAGGTTCGAGTGGGGCCTGATCACAGATGTACAACCTCCGGATCTCGAGACCCGCCTGGCGATCCTTCAGAAGAAAGCTGAAGCCGATGCTCTCCGCCTGCCCCGCGACGTCATGGAGTTCATCGCTTCTCGCGTCCAAACGAATATCCGTGAATTGGAGGGTGCCCTCATCCGTGTCGCCGCGTACGCCTCTCTGACCCGGGCGGAGGTCACGCTAGAGCTCGCACAAGGGTTGCTTCATTCATTGTTGCCGGGCTCTGACGAAGCCCGCGTTACATCCGCGCTCGTCATCAACGTCGCCGGCGACTACTTCTCGGTCACTCCTGAGGAGATCACATCATCAAGTCGATCCCGCGAATTGGTTCTCGCGCGCCAGATGGCTATGTTCCTTTGTCGTGAGCTCACAGACCTATCTCTTGTAGAGATCGGGAAGAGATTTGGGGGGCGCGATCACTCGACAGTGATTTACGCCACGAACAAGATCCGCCAACAGATGCAAGAAAGACAGAACTGCTATGAACAGGTCAACGAGCTCACCGCACGTATCCGCCAACAGGCCGCGCGTGGATAACTCGCCGGTTCTCAACCATCGCGGTAGATATCGCTGGGTACGCGAAACCCTCTACTTCGCCATACCGGGACGTCCCCACCGACTTTCCAGCTCATCCCCAGTCGCTGCAGCTATGTCTACCTGCATAGATAACCCGTCGCCAACAGTTTCAACAGCCCCTACTAGTACTTCGACAGAAATATCTATCTAAAAGCACTAAGAGCACCGTTGTTGACACACCCGTTCGTTAGCCTGGATCGATGGGAGGACTTCGATGAAGTTTCGGTGTGAGCGTGACGACCTACTAGAAGCGGTCCAGTTCGCTTCGCGCGCCATCTCAACGCGTGCGGTCTTACCGGTTCTGTCGGGTCTGCGCATCGAGGCGGTCGATCCGGGAACGGTGCGGATCGGAGGTACCGACCTCGAGCTCGCCATGGAAACGTCGTTCCAAGCCGGCATCGATGAACCGGGGCGGGTGATCGTTCCCGGGCGACTCTTCGGCGAGATGACCAGAAGCCTCGGTGCCGGACAGGTGAGTCTTGCAAGCGGTGATGGCGAGGTGGAGATCGGCTCCGGACGCGGTCACTTCCGTGTGAAATCACTCGCTTCCGACGATTATCCGGCGCTGCCTATCGAAGACCTGGACGCGGGTGAAGGGATTCGCATCGAATTGGACGGCGAAGAGCTCGCGACTGCGCTGTCACAGGTGGTTCGTGCTGCATCAACCGACGAGTCCCGTCAGATCCTCACCGGCATCTTGTGGGAGATCGACTCAGACACGCTCACGCTCGCAGCGACGGACTCGTACCGGTTGGCGGTCCGGACTTTGCGCGTGAGTGGGGGGTCGGCCGACCCCATCAAAGTGGTCCTTCCGGCACGTGCTTTGGGAGAGCTTGGTCGAGCTCTTCAGGGTGGTGCCGGGACCGTGACGGCGATCATCAAGGACAACCTGATCGGCGTAACCCTGAAACCCTCCACCGAGGGATCGGGCGCGGGGAACTCGGTGATCGGTTCCCGTTTCATCGAGGGCGAGTTCCCGAACTACCGGCAACTGCTCCCGGAGGGCTACACGAACGCACTGACGATAGATCGCGACTTACTGATCGAAGTGGTGAAGCGCGTCGGCCTGCTGGCTCAGAACAATCTGCCGGTGAAACTTCAGCTTGCATCCGAGCTCGAGGTGTCGGCACACACCCCGGACGTGGGGGAAGGCCAAGAGATCGTCGACGCGGATTTTCAGGGCGAGCCCCTGTTGATCGCATTCAATCCGCAGTTCTTGACCGATGGTGCCGCCGCAATCCGATCGGAACGGATCCTCCTCGAGGCCGCAGACGGCCTCAAGCCCGCGATCTTGCGCGGCGAGCAAGACCCCGCGTTCACCTACCTTTTGATGCCGGTCCGCCTGTCCTAACCGTTGTGATGTGTTCGTAGAGCGTCTGGCCCTCGAGGACTTCCGGAATTATCAGCGCGCGGAAGTCCATCTCGCCGACGGGCTAAATGTCGTAGTCGGCGCGAACGCTCAGGGCAAGACAAACCTGCTCGAGGCGGTTTATTGCCTCGGCGGCTTGGGCTCTCTGAGGTCGAGCGAGTCCGAGGTAGTGCGCCGCGGCGCCGACCGTGCCTTGGTTCACGCCGTGCTCAATCGCAAAGGCAGGCAGATCCGGATCGATATGGAGATGAAGCAAGCTAGGAGCGCCCGAGTGTTGATCAATAGGACCCCCGCCTCCGGCCCCCGCGCGCTGCGAGAGCTCGCAACCGGCGTCTTCTTCGGCCCCGATGACCTAAACCTCGTCAAGGGGTCGCCGGACATCAGAAGACGATTCCTAGACGACCTCGTGGTGAAGCTCCACCCGGCGCGCGAACCGATCCGCCGCGAGTGGGAGCGCGTGCTGCGACAACGGAACGCGCTGCTGAAGACCATCCCGCGCTCGGGGCCGGGACGCGCCGGCGCGTTGTCGACCCTGGACGTGTGGGACGACGCGATGACACGCGCGGGGGCCGAATTAACCGCCGCGCGCATCTCGACGCTCGACGACCTCAAGCCGGCCGTGGATGCGCGCTATAGAGGAATCGCTGGGAGCGGCAAGATCGTCATGTCGTACTCGAGCGCGTGGCTGGAAACCAAACAAGTAACGACCGACGTGGCCGCACTGCGCGCTGTTCTCGAAACGCAGATCGGAGCGTCACGTCAGCGCGAGGTGGACCGCGGGATCTCTTTGGTCGGCCCGCAACGCGATGACGTTGCGATCGAGATCGGGAATGGGGCCGACGCGATGAACGCGCGTGCGTACGCGTCACAGGGCGATCAGCGCACGATCGCTCTGGCACTGAAGCTCGGCGAGCGAGACCTACTCGCCGGGGCCCTGGATGATCCCCCGATCCTGCTTTTAGACGACGTCTTCTCAGAGCTCGATCCGGCCAGGCGAGAGTGGCTGGCCAAGGAGGTCAAGGGGCTGGGACAGACCATCGTCTCGTCGGCCGGGGACGCTACCGACGTGCCCGGCGGGCACGATCGGCTCCTCGAGGTCGTGTCGGGAACGGTGATGTCTCGATGACTGGTCTGGGGGCCGAAGGCGCCGGTGAAGGGCGCCGTGGACCCCATGTTCAAGGCCTGGGGGCCGAAGGCGCCGGTGAAGGGCGCCGTGGATCACGTGGTCAAGGTCCCACGCGTCTCGCCGACCTGCTCGCGTCGGCGGGCCGCAAGCTCGGTATGGATGCGCCCGAAGAGTCGGCGCGCGTGTTTGCTTCGTGGGGCGAGCTGGTCGGAGAAGACGTCGCGCGCCACGCACGACCGGGCTCGCTGAAGGCGGGGGTCTTGAAGGTCTGGGTCGACTCTCCGTCATGGGCCACCGAGATGACTTACCTCGGCCCCCAGATAGTTGCGAGAGCCGCAGAGGTAGTCGGGAACGACGCGATCCGCGAGATCCGCCCGTATCTGGGCCACCCTCCGCAGAACCTCAGGGCGCCCGTCACCCGCCATCCGAGGGGGTCTGAAGAGCGCGCCGACCGGGCCGACTCCGAAAGTGTGCCGGACGACCCGATGGGTGCTCTGGCACGAGCTCGGCTTGCGTGGGAAAAAAGGGTCCTTCGCGCTCGCTCCAAGGACCGATCTACAAGCCGCTCGGACCGGCAAATCCCCAGGTAGATGCTATTATTACGTCCGTGAACCCACTGTCTTTCGGCCTCGCTCGGCGCGCCCGGAGGACGATTCCGACAGCCTATTTTGAGTCCATCCGACGACGGACCTCTCGAACCACGGGAGCGCCTGCCGCCGACCCCGCAAGGAGCTAAGAACGGCACCGAAACCCACAGTCCCGGCAACCAAAACTCGCGGCCGGCCTTCGTACACCGCGCAGGACATCACGGTCCTCAAGGGCCTCGATCCGGTTCGGCAACGCCCGGGCATGTACATCGGCTCGACGGGCGCCCGAGGCCTCCATCACCTCGTCTACGAGGTCGTGGACAACTCGGTCGACGAGGCCATGGCCGGCTACTGCGACAAGATCAAGGTCGAGCTGCTCGCCGACGGCGGGTGCAAGGTGACCGACAACGGTCGTGGGATTCCCGTAGGCAAGCCAAAGGGCGAGTCCAAGTCGGCCGTCGAAGTGGTGCTCACGACACTCCATGCCGGCGGGAAGTTCGAGGGCAAGGGCTATCAGGTCTCGGGGGGTCTCCACGGGGTCGGGATCTCGGTCGTCAATGCCCTATCGGAACGCCTCGAGGTCGAGGTGGCGCGCGATGGTCACTCGTGGTCACAGATCTATCACCGAGGAAAGCGCGAGGCCGAGCTCAAACGCGGTAAGCCGATCAAGAGAACCGGCACCACCGTCTCGTTCTGGCCCGATCCGCTGATCTTCACCGAGGAGCGCGAGTTCAAGTTCGACACGATCGCGCAGCGCCTGCGCGAGATGGCGTTTCTGACCAAGGGGCTCGAGATCCAGCTGGTCGACCACCGCGTCGAGCCGGAGCTACAAGAGACCTTCAAGTACACGGGCGGGATCAAAGACTTCGTCAAGCACCTGAACGTATCCCGGGATCCCGTCAACAAGAAGATCGTCTATTTCGAAGCGAAAGCCGACGAGCACGAGCTCGAGGTCGCCATGCAGTGGACGACCGCGTTCAATGAATCGGTTCTGACGTTCGCGAACAACATCAATACCCACGAAGGTGGGATGCACGAAGAAGGGTTCCGTCGGTCGTTGACGCGCGTGATCACGTCCTACGCGCGCTCGAAGGGCATCCTCAAAGAGAAGGACGACGCTCTCGTCGGCGAGGACTGCCGCGAGGGGCTGACGGCCATCGTGTCGGTGAAGCTGCGATCGCCGCAGTTCGAGGGCCAGACCAAGACCAAGCTGGGTAACACGGAAATCAGATCGTTCGTCGAAACGCAGATGAACCAGCGCTTCGCAGAATTCATGGAAGAGAACCCCGGCGAAGCACGCGCGATCTCACTGAAGACGATGTCGGCTCAGCGCGCTCGCCTCGAAGCACGGAAGGCCCGCGACCTCGTTCGGCGTAAGTCGTTGCTCGAATCGTCGACTCTTCCGGGCAAGCTTGCCGACTGCCAGGTCACCGATCCCGAAAAAGCCGAGTTGTTCATCGTGGAAGGGGACTCGGCCGGCGGTAGTGCCAAGCAAGCACGCGCCCGCGAGTTCCAGGCCATCCTTCCCTTGCGCG
>JAXDJM010000027.1:0-4201 GCA_034665605.1 Actinomycetota bacterium
GGCGGGGAGGTTCCGTCCCTCGACGGATTCGAGCGCCTCGTGGCCGAGCTTCACGGCCGCCGAGCGGGTTAGCGGCTTCTTTGGGTATTTGTCTTTCAGATAGGTATCAAGAGCCTCGGACTGCCCCCCCATCGCGACCCATCCCTGGCGGTCCGTGACGGACCCGTCGAAGAGGATGTGGAACAACTCGTTCGCCTCCGATGTGTCCCCCACCGCGGCGACCAAGATCTCGCATTCATACGGCTTCAGCTCCGCGGTGAAGATGTTCCCGAGGCTTTGCGAGTACGCGTTCGCGAGTCCTTTAGCAGTCACGTCCTCGCGCGAATAGGAGTAGCCCTTCACGTCCACGAGCCTGATGCCGCCGACGCGGAGTTGCTCGTATTCGTTGAACTTGCCAACGCCCGCGAACGCGATCTTGTCGTAGATCTCCGAGATCTTGTGGAGTGTCGCCGACGTGTTTTCGGCGATCAATAGGATCCCGTCGTCGTATTCGAGGGCGATGACCGACTTACCCCGCGCTATCCCCTTGCGCGCGTAGTCGGCCTTGTCCTTCATGAGTTGCTCGGGCGAGACGTAGTAAGGGACGGGCATGGCTAATCCTCGTCTCCCGGGCGCCTGACGTCGACCGTGTGCGTTGCCGGTTGGACCATCTCGTCGCGGCGCTCGGCGATCAGTTCCTCGAACAGATTCCTGATGTCGTCTTCGGGAACCTCGGCGATGCCCGTAGCCGATATCGCAGCAACGGTCGGGAAGATCCCGCGCATGAGGTCGGGCCCGCCTGTGCCGACATCTTCGTCGGCGGCGTCGAACAGGGCTTCGATCGCGATCTTCACGGCCTCGTCGCGCGTCAGCCCGGCTTTGTAGCGCTTCTTGAGGGTGCTGCGCGCGTCCTTCCCACCAGATCCGGTCGAGTGATAGTCGTCTTCTTCGTAGCGACCCCCGGTGACGTCGTACTTGAAGATCCGCCCCATGCCGCGCGCCTCGTCGAACCCGGCGAAGATCGGCACGACGACCAATCCCTGCATGGCCGCAGGCAAGTTGGCTCGGATCATCTGACCGAGCTTGTTCGCCTTACCTTCGAGGCTGAGTCGGTCCCCTTCCACCTTCTCGTAGTGTTCGAGTTCGGTTTGCAGGAGCCGGACCATCTCGACGGCCGGGCCGGCAGCGCCCGCGATGGCAACGGCACTCGTGTCGTCGGCCGCGAACACCTTTTCGATCGAACGGTGAGCGATCTGAAAGCCTTCGGTCGCCCGGCGGTCGCCGGCCACGATCACGCCGTCGACGTAGCGAACGGCAAGGACGGTCGTCCCTTCGGGGACCACCACGTGCTCGGCCAGCTTCGTCCGGTTGGGCAATAGCTCGGGGTCGTGGCCCTTCAAGACGTCCGAGAAAGAGGAACCGGGGCCGTGAACGGGGATTCGAAGGAAATCGTCGAGATGGGGCCCGCCGGAGCTATCCACTGGCTGAAAGATAGCGCACGGCGCTCTCGATCAGATCCGGGTCGTCGTCGAACTTGCCGAGAGCGTTATTACAGGTGAAACACAGTAGGCCGCGGATCGCCTTGGTTGTGTGGTCGTGATCGACGTGCCGGGAGGGGGCCTTGCGGCACACGGCACAGAGCCCGAGCTGAGACTGGCTGAGCCCGAGCATGGCTAATGAATCCAGCCCGTAACGAAGCTGGCGCATGAAGGCCGAATGGCTTCCGTAGCGACGCTCCTTGTGCTCGTTGACTACCGCATTCCAGCACGGTTTGCAGTAAGCCTGCCGTCCGGTTTTGGTCGAACGGTTGCGAGGAAACTCTTCGTCGACTTTTGTCTCGCCGCATCGTGGGCAGCGGATCACCAGGTCCCCGATCCATCGGCGCGCTCGCCTCTCAGGTAGCGAGCTGCGTTGCGCATGACCCTCAAGTCTTCTCGGAACAGGCCCATACCGCCATTGCACTTCTCGCACAAGATGGCGCGCACCTTGCCGGTCTTGTGATCGTGATCAACGTGAACGGCGGCACGCTTTCGACAGATCGGACAAAGTCCACCCTGAGCGGAGACCATGCGCTCGAAATCTTCTACGCCGATACCGTACTTCTGTCGAAGATGGTAATGGCGGGTGTTGCCGTAAAGGCTCTTGATTGTGGCTCGGTTACGCGCGTTGTGGCACAGCTTGCAATACGTCGCGCGGCCGCTCTGCCTTCGTTTGTTCCGTGGAAACTCTTCAGGTTCCTTGTCCAATCCGCAATCTGGACATCGCATACACGCGCCTCCTGTCGTCCGTGGCGCGGTCACGGTTGTCGAACTCGTGAAGCGTTAACAACGCAAGGTAGTTAGTTGACTACGGAGCGTCTATTGGCCGCCTTTTTGTACGAAACTCCGCACGAAGTCCTCGGAGTTCGCCTCCAGAACTTCGTCGATCTCGTCCAGAAGATCGTCCAGGCCCTCGGTCGCGTCTTCGGTCGACTTCTGTTCCGCGGCTTGGGGCTTCTCTTCTTCTTTCTTTGGCTTTGGCTTACGGCTCTGCTCGCCCGTGGGGGGCATCGCTCACCTCACTTGTCGATCGTTCAGGGGTGAATCGTACACGGGACATGTGACGAAAAAAGGGCGCTTCACCTGCACCAACGCCACAGGAGAGCTAGGCGCTCAGGTTGGCGAGAAGCTCGGATGCATCGGCGGACGAATCGAACAGGGCTTGGACGTGCGCCTTCGTGCCGCGGCCCGGCTCCATCGTGGGCACCTTTCGCAGTGGCTCGTCTCCGACATCGAAGATCAATGCGTCCCACGAGGCCGCGACGATCCGGGGCGAGAAGCGCCGTAGACACTCACCCCGGAAATAGGCGCGGGTGTCTTCCGGCGGGTGGTCAACGGCCCATGCGATCTCGTCCTCCGAGACGAGTGACTCGACCTTTCCGGAGCGCAACAGCTTGGAATACAGGCCCTTGTCGCGCTGGACGTCGTGGTACTGAAGATCTATCAGCTTGAGCTTCGAATCGTCCCACGAGAGTGAATCGCGGTCTTGATAAGCGCGCAGAAGCGCCAGCTTCGCTACCCAATCGAGCCGGTTAGCCAGATCCATCGGGTTCCGTTCCAGGCCCTCGAGAACCGATTCCCAGCGGTCGAGCACGTCGTCGCGCGTCGGATCGAACTCCTGATCCTGTGCGTACTTCTTAGCGAGTCTGAAGAACTCCCACTGCAGGTCGACCGCGCTCAGCGAGCGACCGTCTTCGAGATCGAACGTCGCCTTGCACGACGGATCGTGAGACACGACGCGCATCGAGCGCACGGGCTCGGCAAGTGTGAGATCGTCGGGAATGAAATCGTCCTCGATCATCGACAGCACCAACGAGGTTGTCCCGACCTTCAGGAACGTTGACAGCTCACACATATTCGCGTCGCCCACGATCACGTGCAAGCGGCGGTATCGCTCTGGATCGGCGTGCGGTTCGTCGCGGGTATTGATTATCGGTCGCTTGAACGTGGTTTCGAGCCCAACTTCGACCTCGAAGAAATCGGCGCGCTGGCTGATCTGGTAATCGACGGCCTCGGCGCCATTCTCGGCCCCCACCTTCCCGGCGCCGGTGAAGATCTGCCGCGACACGAAGAACGGGATCAAGTGCTTCACGAGGTTGGGGAACGGCGTCTCTCTAGACACCAGATAGTTCTCGTGGCACCCATACGAGTTGCCCTTGCCGTCGGAATTGTTCTTGTAGATGAAGATGCGATCGCCGTTGGGGGCGATCGACGCCGCGGCTGCGATCGAGCTCTCGAGGATCCGCTCCCCCGCTTTGTCCCAGATCACGGCATCTCTGGCGTTGGAGCATTCCGGGCTCGAATACTCGGGATGCGCGTGGTCGACGTAGTAGCGCGAGCCGTTGGGAAGGATCACGTTGACGAGACTCGTGTCGTCTTCGACCGGGGCCTCGGGCGCTCCTCGATCGAACCCGCGCGCGTCGCGCAGGGGGTTCTCCTCCTCGAAGTCCCACCGGGCGCGACGAGACGCGCTGCCGCCTGCCGGCTCTCCCGCGGCGTAGGAGTTGACGATCAGCGAGGACCCGACCATGGCGTTGGCGCTGGGCTGACCGGGCACCGAGATGCCGTACTCGGTCTCCGTGCCCATCACGCGCCGGCTGGTCACACCAAGAGGGTAACGGCGCGCTGCGCTCCCGTCGGCAACCGCGCAGAAGCCGAAGCAAGGACCAAGAACGCAGCAGTGG
>JAXDJM010000028.1:0-6101 GCA_034665605.1 Actinomycetota bacterium
TGGTGTTGGGACGCTCGCAAAGACGGCCAAGGCCGTCCGTGCGACGGATGCCTACGACCGCGGCGTAACGGGAGCCGGCGTCGGGGTTGCCCTCATCGACTCGGGTGTCGTCCCGGTTCCCGGGCTGGTCTCATCCGGAAAAGTCGTCAACGGTCCGGATCTTTCTTTCGACTCCCAGGCGGACAACCTCCGCTATCTCGATGGTTACGGGCACGGAACGCACATCGCCGGCATCATCGCGGGTCACTCCGATGACGGGTCGTTCAACGGCATCGCTCCGGGTGCAACCGTCCTCAACGTCAAGGTCGCAAACGCCTCCGGCCAGGTCGACGTGAGCCAGGTGCTCGCCGCCATCGACTGGGTCGTACAGCATCGCAACGACCGAGGGATGAACGTCCGCGTGCTCAATCTGTCTTTCGGCACCGATTCACGGCAGCCCTACACGATCGACCCGCTCGATTACGCCGCAGAAGTTGCGTGGCGCAATGGGATCGTCGTGGTTGCGGCCGCGGGTAACGGAGGGGTATCCCCCATCGGTCTCAACGATCCTGCCGACGACCCCTACGTCATCGCGGTGGGCGCCGACGACACCAACGGCACGCCCGGGTTCGGCGACGACGCGGTCCCCGCGTTCTCGAGCCGAGGCGACGGCGTTCGTAATCCCGACGTCGTGGCTCCGGGCGTTTCTATAGAGAGTCTTCGGGACCCCAACTCGGTGCTCGACCTGGCACACCCAGGAGCCGTCGTGGGCACCCAGCTCTTCAAGGGCACCGGCACCTCGCAAGCGGCCGCCGTTGTTTCGGGTGCCGCCGCCCTGCTGCTACAGAACCGTCCCACGCTGACACCGGATCAGGTGAAGTGCTTGTTGACCTCGACCGCTCACCGCATCCCCGGCGTGTTGCCTACGGCTCAAGGTTTCGGCGTGATCGACGTCGCTGCAGCGTTGAGCGCTCCGGTTCCACCAACATGCACTCAGACATTCCCCTTTGCGACAGGTACGGGCTCGCTCGAGGCAGCGCGTGGATCGGTCCACGTCGTAAGCCCGGACGGAACCCCTCTGGTCGGAGAGGTAGACATCTTCGGCAACTCGTGGTCCGGGAACTCGTGGAGCTCCAACAGCTGGTCGGGCGTCTCTTGGTCCGGAGGCATGTGGAACGGGAACTCGTGGTCCGGGAACTCATGGAGCGGCAATAGCTGGTCGGGAGTCAGCTGGAGTGGTGTCAGCTGGAGCGGAAATAGCTGGTCGGGCAACTCGTGGTCGTCCAATTCATGGAGCTCCAACAGCTGGAGCGGCAACTCGTGGTCGGGCAATTCGTGGTCCGGCAATAGCTGGTCCGGCGTCAGCTGGAGCGGAAATAGCTGGTCGGGCAACTCGTGGTCGTCCAATTCATGGAGCGGGAGCGACTGGAGTTGATGGAGCGGGAGCGACTGGAGCTGATGGGTTCGGCCGACCGCAGTTGACCCCTCGAGAGCGGCTAAAGAGGCAGGTCAGACGCTCCGATTAATCAATCAGATGAATCCCACAGCCGAACAACCCAAGCAGCCCCACCAGCGGCCTCGCGGCGGCCGTCGGGTCGCGCTCCTCGCCATGCTGATCGGCGAGATCGGCCTGGTTCTCTACCTCGTCTTCCTCCGCCACCTCCAGCAGCTGCATACCCCTCTTCACATCCCGTGGTGGCTTCTGACCGCGATGTTCTTGGGGGCCGAGGTCTTCATCGTCCACCTTCAATTCCGTCGCGACGCTCACTCGTTCGCTCTGAGTGAGATACCTCTCGTGGCGGGACTCTTCTTTGTGTCTCCGGGCGTATTGATCGTTGCGCAACTTCTCGGCGCGAGTGTGGCGCTGTTGCGGCGCCGTCAATCGCTGCTGAAGCTCACGTTCAACCTCGCGAACTTCATGCTGAACGCGGTGATCGTCACGATCGTGTTCCGCGCGCTCGTCAATCCCGTGAATCCGATCGGCGCGTCCGGCTGGATCGCGGCCTTCGCGGCAACCGCGGCGGGCACGACGATGTCAGTGTTGACGATCAACCTGGCGATGTATCTGTCGGGTGCCGGCTTGAACTTCGGCGCGGTGTGGAACGTCATCTCGATCTCACTCGGAATCTCGTTGACGAATACCAGTCTTGCCTTGATCGAGATCACGATCCTCTGGCACCAGCGAAGCGCCGGCTGGCTGATCCTGGTTCCGGCCTCGGCTCTGTTCCTTGCCTACCGCGCATACGCATCCGGGCGGCAGAAGCACGAGAGTCTCGAACAGCTTTATCGAGCGAGTCGAGTCGCGCAACGTTCGCTGAAGCTTGAAGAGACTCAGCTCGCACTGTTGAGCCAAGCGCGCGAGATGTTCCGTGCCGAAGTCGCACACATCCTTCTGCTCCCGATGGCGGAGGGTGAAGCGACGCTCCAGACCTCGTTAGGTCCGGATGACAACTTCGATTTGATGCGCCCGGTCACTCTCGTCCCGGCCGACACCGCGTCGATGGCCGTGATCACAGATCGCAGAGCCATCTTGATACCGCGGCCGATACACGACGATGCCATCCGTGCCCACTACGAGGACATTGGTATCCACGACCTGATGTCCGCGCCTCTGTTTGCTGAAGACAAGGTCATCGGGATCTTGCGCGTTGGCAACAGGCTCGGTGACATCAGCACGTTCGATGAATCCGACCTGCAACTCTTCGAAACCCTCGCCAACCACGCGAGCAGCTCGCTGGAGAACGCTCGCTTGGTCGGCGAGCTGCAGGAAAGCCTGGATCACCTAACGGAGATGAACCGGCTGAAGGACGATTTCGTGGCGTCCGTCTCGCACGAGTTGCGCACGCCACTGACATCGATCCAGGGATACGTCAAGACGCTGCTTCGGCCAGACGTCCAGTTCGATCCCGCTGACCAACGCAGCTTCCTCGAGACGATCGAACGGCAGAGTGGTCGTCTGCACCGGCTGATCGAAGACCTCCTGGTCGTCGCTCGACTGGAATCCAACAAGATGAGCGCGTTGATGGCGCCGGTTGCACTCGATCGCATCTCCGAGCACGTCGTCGAAGAACTGCGGGACCGCGCCGGCGATCACAACTTCGTGGTCGAGTTCGCCGACGATTTCCCCGTCATTCAATCCGACGAGGGCAAGATCCACCAGATCGTTTCTAACCTCGTCGACAACGCGCTCAAATATGCCCCCGACTCACCGCAGATCACGATCCGGGGCAGAAGGGACGGCGAAGGCGTCAAGGTCTCCGTCGTCGATGGCGGTAACGGGATCCCGGCGGAGGTTCACGAGAAGATCTTCGATCGCTTCTACCAGGTCGATTCGTCCATGACACGCGCCGTCGGCGGAACCGGACTGGGTCTGTACATCTGTAAGAGCCTTGCGGGTGCGCTGGGGGGACGCTTGTGGCTCGATCAATCGTCTTCCCAGGGCTCGACGTTCTCGTTGTGGATCCCGCTGAAGCCGCCGGTGATCCAAACCCGACCGCTTCCCGCCGAAACGCCGCAGCTTGCTTCCACCGGCGCGTAAAGATCTAGCCGACCTCGCGTAACTCCCTTTTCAGGTCGACGATCTCATCGCGGATCCGGGCCGCATATTCGAATCGAAGGTCTTCTGCCGCTTGATGCATCTCTTCCTCTAACTGCAACAAGAGTCTTCGCAGCTCGTCGGGCGTCCCTCCAACCGGATCTTTCCTTCGACTGCGCGACTTCGTGGGCACCGTCGGATCGTGCTTTCGACCGAAGCCCGAGATGAGGATGTCCGAAACTGCCTTACGGATCGATTGTGGGTCGATGTTGTGCTCTTCGTTGTAAGCGAGCTGTATCTGACGTCGTCTCTGAGTCTCGGATATCGCACGGCGCATCGAGTCGGTGACCTCATCGGCGTACATGATCACCTGGCCGTCCACGTTTCGAGCAGCGCGACCGATCGTCTGGATGAGGGACGTTTGAGAACGGAGATAGCCCTCCTTATCGGCGTCCAGGATCGCGACGAGCGACACCTCCGGAAGGTCGATACCTTCTCGCAACAGGTTGATACCGACCAGAACGTCGAACTCGCCCAACCTTAGGTCCCGCAGGATCTCGATCCGTTCGACCGTGTTGATGTCGGAATGCAGATAGCGGACGCGAACCCCCGACTCCAGCAGGTAGTCGGTGAGATCCTCGGCCATCTTCTTGGTCAGAGTCGTAACCAGCACGCGCTGTTCGACCTCGGTCCTACCTTTTATCTCTTCCATGAGGTCGTCGATCTGGCCTTTGGTCGGACGGATCAATACCTCCGGATCGACCAGGCCCGTAGGCCGCACCAACTGTTCGACCGGGGTACCGGAGTTGCGCAGCTCGAACGCGCTCGGAGTTGCGCTCATGAACACGACCTGGTCGACCGCTTCGAGGAACTCGTCGAACCGCAAGGGCCGATTGTCGAGCGCGCTGGGAAGGCGAAAGCCGTGCTCGACGAGCGTTCGCTTCCTGCTCATATCGCCCTCGTACATCCCATTCAATTGGGGAACGGTGACGTGTGACTCGTCGATCACCACCAAGAAATCGCCGTTGCCTTCGGCCCCCCTGAAGTAGTCCAGCAGGGTGTTTGGCTTCGTTCCCGGCTCGCGGCCCTCGATGTGGCGCGCGTAGTTCTCGATCCCCGAACAGAACCCAACCTCGCGCATCATCTCGAGGTCATATTCGGTGCGCATGCGCAAACGTTGTGCCTCGAGCAGCTTTCCCTTCGAGTCGAAGTACTGGAGCCTGTCGGAAAGCTCCGATTCGATCTGGATGATCGCGCGCTCCATGCGCTCCCTGGAGGCGACGTAGTGCGATGCGGGATAAACGGTGACGTGATCCAGCTCGCGCGTGACCTCGCCGGTAAGGGGGTCTAGCTCGATGATCCGATCCACCTGGTCACCGAAGAGCTCCACTCGGAGCGCCCGCTCTTCGTACGCGGGAAAGATCTCGATGGTGTCGCCCCGGACGCGGAACTTGCCCCGGACGAAATTGACGTCGTTGCGCTCGTACTGGATGTCGACGAGCTTCTGGGTGATGAAGTCCCGGTCGGCGGTTCCCCCCCGGGCAACCGTCACGACTTGATTCAAGTACTCCTCGGGCGAGCCAAGCCCGAAGATGCACGAAACGCTCGCCACAATCAGGACATCGTCACGCTGCAGCAAGGCGCTGGTCGCCGAGTGCCGTAGCCGCTCGATCTCATCGTTGATCGACGAGTCTTTCTCGATGTAGGTGTCCGACGACGGAACGTAGGCCTCGGGCTGGTAATAGTCGTAGTAGGAGACGAAATACTCGACGGCGTTGTTCGGAAAGAACTGCTTGAACTCGTTACACAGCTGAGCAGCGAGTGACTTGTTTGGAGCGATAACCAGAGTCGGCTTCTGTATCTGATCCAGGGCCCACGCCGCAGTTGCGGTCTTGCCGGTGCCCGTCGCGCCGAGAAGCGTCGTGAATCGCTCGCCGGCCAGTACCCGCTCGGCGATGGCGCGGATGGCAGTCGGCTGGTCCCCAGACGGAGAAAAATCGGAAACGACTTTGAAAGGCGGCATGCCCTCAAAGTTTAGAGCGGAGGATCAGGCACCCGGAGCGAAGCCTTTGCAATTAAGCGACCCGGAAAGCCCGCCGCAGGCGCGCGGGGGTCGCTTAGCAAGAGCGGAGCGAGCTTCGCGGAGCGGTGCCTGAATCCGCAGCGATACCAACTAGCGCGCTACGGCAACCGAGAATTTGAACGTCGAGCCTTGACCGGGCGCGGAGTCGACCCACAGTTTTCCGCCGTGTGCGTCAATGATCCCCTTGGTGATGAACAGCCCGAGCCCGGTGCCTTTCTTGACCCAACTGGGCTTTGGAAGCATGGCGAACTTCCCGAAGATCCGCTCGCGATCTTCCTCGGGGATCCCGATCCCCTGATCTGCCACGCTGATGGTCACTTGGTCATCATCGACAACGTGTCGGGCCGAGATCTCGATCGTCGTTCCCACCGGCGAGTAGCGCGTTGCGTTGGTCAACAGGTTGATCACGACCTGTCGGAGCCTGTCCCTATCCGCACGGACGAGCGGGAGGTCGGGCGGGATGTCGGCTTCGATCAGATGATCGACGCGCAGAGACGAGTGCAC
>JAXDJM010000029.1:0-8624 GCA_034665605.1 Actinomycetota bacterium
GGGACAAAGGCAAGACGTGGGCGGGAACGGCGTTGTCCGGCACGAGTCCGATGGTCGACCGGCCGTGGCTCGTGGGTGGCCCGCCGGGAACGCTCTACGCCTCCTACCAAGACCTTCAGTGCTGCACGCCTTCTGCGATCTGGTTCACGAAATCGACCAACTACGGGTCGTCGTTCTCGCCCGCCGTGCCGGTCACGACCTTCGCTGGTCAGGCTCCGTCCACCGTCCCCCAGGGGCCCGACGGCGCGTACACGTGGGAAGGCAACTTCGTCGTTTCGAGCAAAGGTCAGGACGTCTATCTCGTCTATACCCGTCGCCAGACATCCGGCGCTGCCGGCGATTCCGGACCGGAGACGGTGTGGGTTGCAGCCAGTCACGATGGCGGGACGACGTTCAACTCTCACCTGGTTGCGTCGATGCCCGGGCCGGCCAGCTACCTCTACCCGAGCATCGGGATGGATGGGGCCGGGGGCCTGCACGTCGTGTTCTCGTCTGCTCGCGGGAAGAAGGACCACCCGATCTGGTACTCGTACTCGACCGACAAGGCGAACCACTGGACCAAACCGATCCCGATCATGACCGGAGTTGCCGGTTACTCGCCGTGGGTCGCCGGTGGCGCGAACGGGGGCGAGGCCGCGGTTGCCTGGTACGGCTCGCCCGACCCGAAGGCAACCGATTCGACCGAATCCGATTGGTACTTCTACACGGCACGGATCTCGCACAAGGCGGGCAAGGTGCGCATCTCGGCCGCGGGGGCCACGACGAAGACACCGATCTTCCACGGCAAGCAGTACATCCCCGAGTTCGAGATGGTGCGTCTCGACCCACAGGGCAACATCCACATCGGGATGAGCGCCTACCGGACCGAAGACCACAAGACCGGCTGGGCGATCTACTACCAGCGCCAGAAACTCCACTAAGGGAAGAGTCGCGAGCTGCCCCGAGGGTCGTCTACCCTCGCGCCATGTGCAGAAGCATCAAGGTTCTTCGCGATGGACCGGTTCCTGCGAGCGACGAAGAGGTCCGCGCTGCGGCGCTCCAGTTCGTTCGCAAGGTAAGCGGGTTTCGCCAGCCGTCTAAGGCCAACCAAGAGGTCTTCGACGATGCCGTCGACGAGGTTGCAGACGTAACCCGTCGACTGCTAGACACGCTGGTGGTCCGCTCGCCTGCCGCGGTCGGCTAACACCCTTCCCTCGCGAAACACGTCGACATACAGGAGGCACTTTGAGGTTCGGTGTCCTCGGCACGGGCGGCGTCGGTCAGACGCTCGCGACGAAGTTAGTCGAGCTCGACCACGACGTCATGATGGGGGCGCGTCAGAAGGGCAACGAGAAGGCTGTTGCGTGGGCAGACACGGCCGGCTCCCGCGCGCGCGAAGGATCGTTTGCGGACGCGGCCGCGTTCGGCGAGATCATCATCAATGCCACCGCCGGCTCCGCGTCGGTCGACGCTCTCACTGCGGCGGGAACGGACAACATCGGCACCAAGGTCCTGATCGATGTGTCCAATCCATTGGACTTCTCCGAGGGGATGCCCCCCACGCTGACCGTGTGCAACGCCGACAGCCTCGGCGAGCAGATCCAGCGCGCGTTCCCCAACGCCCGCGTCGTCAAGACGCTGAACACCATCAACTCGGACGTGATGGTGAACCCACAGATGATCCCCGGCGATCACGTCCTGTTCGTCTCCGGCAACGACGGCGATGCCAAGAAGCAAGTCGCCGAGCTGCTGGGCACCTTTGGGTGGCCCGCCGAACGCGTCATCGACATGGGCGATCTCACGAGCGCACGGGCGACAGAGATGTACGTGATGCTGTGGATCCGATTGATGGGCCCGATGGGAGGGCCACACTTCAGCATCGCGATCGAGAAGGCGAGCTGACCGCGCGGCTTTGAAGCGACTTCTACAGTGGCACTTCGGTAACGGCGAACAGACGCCACTCTCCCGGGACGCCGGTGAGCTCGACCGAGCCGCGGGACTCGAAAGTGATGCCGGACCCCGCGACCAACGGGGGCAGGGCCTCCGACACCATCACTTCGCCGGGAGTCGCAAGGTCTGCGACGCGCGATGCGATGTGCACTGCGATGCCGCCGATGTCGTCACCGCGTATCTCGACCTCTCCCGCATGCAGGCCCACCCGTAAGCCAAGACCGAGTATCTGGATCTCCTGTCGCAGAGTCGCAGCGCACCTGATCGCTCGAGCCGGTCCGTCGAACGTCGCCAGTAGTCCGTCACCGGTGCTCTTGACGCGTCGGCCGCCGTAGTCCGAGATCACGCGGTCGGCGATCTCGTCGTGGTTATCCAGCATCCGCCGCCAACGCGCGTCGCCTACTTCGCCGGCCTTCTTGGTAGATCCCACGATGTCGGTGATGAGGATCGTGGCCAGTACGCGATCGCCCTCCGGCCCCCGGCGCTCGCCGGTGAGAAATTCTTCGATCTCATCCTGTATCGAGTCCCAATCACCGTGGAACGGGATGTTCTCCGAACCGGGCAGCTCCACGTATTTGGAGTTCGGGATGGCGGCCGCGATATGGCGACTGTTCTCGATAGGGATGCGCGTGTCTTCTGATCTATGCACGACGAGAGTCGGCACGCGGATGGACGGGAGAATGCGCCGCACGTCGGTGTGCGCCAGCATCTCGTAAAAGATCTCCAGGGCATCGTGCGAGGTCGAGTTGCGAAGCCACTGCCGTCCCCAATCGATAAGCCAGGGCTCGTCCGTTTGAAAGATCAGCTGGGCCGCTTCACTACTAGCCCAGTTGTCTTTCAACCATTGGGCTTCGATCTCGCGTTCATCGGGCTTCTGCCCCCATGGATAGTCGGGCTGCCAGATAGTCGTCGCAAAAGTCGAATAGAGGATCAGATGAGAGACGCGCTCCGGGTGTGTCGCCGCCATCAGCATCGAGAGCGTCCCGCCCTCGTGGTAGCCGATAAGTGCGACCTTCTCGATACCGGCGTCGTCCAACACCGCCAGCATGTCGGACATGCCCTGCTCGAGCGTTGCCGGCCCGCACAGCCGATCGGACAACCCTGCACCGCGCCGGTCCCACAGGATCAAGCGCGCGAACTTCGACATCCCCTTGATGCCGCGAGCGATCGCCGGATTCCTATCCAGCAGGTCGAGGTTCGAGAACCAGATCGGGACGTACATGAGATCGATGGGACCCTCGCCCACGAGCTTGTACGCGAGCCTGACGCCGTCGTTAGAAGCGAAGCGAACGTCGCTCATGGACCAAGTTTGCAGCATCGGGGCCGCGCCCTGTCGCTATGCTCGTTCGTGATTGCAAGATTCCCCGGCAGGAGCGGTCGATGAAGTCCCATGATTCCCTCGTCGCATCGGCAGAGTCTTTGCGTGCGCTCCATGTGCGGGGCGATCCGGTCGTGCTGCCGAATGCGTGGGACGCAGCTTCGGCCCGGGTACTGGCAGAGGCAGGATTCGCGGCACTGGCCACGAGCAGCGGTGCGGTCGCCAGGGCGCTGGGTTACGAAGACGGGCACAAGACCCCGCCCGACGAGATGTTCGGCGCGATCGCTCGTATCACGCGAGCGGTTGACCTTCCGGTGACGGCGGACATCGAACGCGGCTACGACTTGGAGCCGAAAGAGATCGTTGAGCGGCTCGTGGATGCGGGAGCCGTCGGTTGCAACCTCGAGGACTCTGACCCGTTGTCGAAGGAACTGATCGATCTGGACGAGCAAGCCGAATGGTTGCGTGACATTCGTTCGGCCGCGTCAGATGCGGCCGTACCGATCGTGGTCAACGCGCGCGTCGACGTCCATCTGCGCAAGTGGGGCGACGAGGGCTCTCGACTAGAGACGGCAGTAGAGCGGGGGATGCGTTATCTGGAAGCCGGAGCAGATTGCGTGTACCCGATCTTCTTGAACGACCCCGCCGAGGTGAAGAGCTTCGTCGACGGCGTTCGAGGGAGCGTCAACGTCGTCTTCCTGCCGGGTAGCACACGCGCGGGACTGGCCTCGACGGGCGTAGCGCGTATCTCGTTAGGGAGCGGGCTGCACGACGCGTCGATGCAGTGGCTCAAGGGGGCCGCCGCCAAACTCGCCGCCGGCGATGACCCTTACAAAGGCTGACCTTCTAGCCGACGTCAAGCTCCATCGGTATCGCTCGACGAACGGTGTCGGAAACTGGACAGTGCTCGTGGGCCCACTCCACAACCGACTTGATGTCCGAGTCGGCCGCTTCACCGGAAACCTTCACGCGAACGCGAACGCTGGCCGGTCCTGCAGGAACGGATGAGTCGATGCCCAGGATCCCCCGGTCGTCCGACTTACTGTCGACGGTGACCTCAACCGAGCTAAGTGACACACCCTGCTGCGCGGCCCGCATCGCGATGAGCGTCGCCTCGCACGCGGCCACGGCCGCGCGCATCATCCATCCGGCAGACGGAGCAGAATTCGCTCCGCCAACACTCGTGGGCATGTCGGTAAGGAGCGACTCCCCCTCGGAGCCCACAACTGTGACCTTCAGTCCTTTTTCGAGCGTAGCCGTGGCCGGACTGTCCGTGTAGGCAGCCTCGTCCGGGTGCTCAGTCAGGTACGAAACCGCATCGCCGATTGCAGTCGCGATCGAATCTGTCATCCCATCCTCCTTCCGCCACGCCTCACTTCACACCCTGAGACGGGTCGGCGCAAGGTGGAACGTCGTCGAGATACGCGAGGGCGCTCAGTCACCTACTTCGTAGGTGAGGTGAGTGGCTTTCGAGGAGACCCTGACCTTCTTCTGAACGAGCTCGCGGCGCGGGCTTTCGGCGAATAGAGGCGTGCCAGAGCCGAGGATGATCGGTGACAGGTGTATGCGCAGCTCGTCGGCCAGCCCGAGGTCGACGGTTTGGCGCACGACGTCGCCGCCGCCCATCACGACAACATCTTTCGCACCCGCGGCAGCGCGCGCTCTCTCGATCGCGGGCTCGATGCCCTCGGTGACGAACGTGAAATCGAGTTTCAGCCGCACGCTCTTCGGAGCCGCGTGCGTGACGACGAAGAACGGGGGCCGAGCCGCATGTCCTGCGCCGTAGCCCATCTCGTCGTTCCACCCGTGCGGTCCATCGACGATGTCGAACAGTCGCCGTCCCATCACCACGGCTCCGGTTTCGTCCATGCTGCTCTTGAGGATCTCGGCATCGACATCGTTGCCATCCATCACCCATGCGTGGATGGGCTCGCCTCCACGGCCCAGGCCACGGTCGGGACCGGCATCGGGGCCCGTCACGAAGCCGTCGAGCGACATAGAGATGTCCGCAATCACTTTCGTCATCGATCCTCCTGGGGCTAACTAACGAGAGCTCGCGCCGACTCTCACTCGCGCGCGAGGACGTCAGCGCTAGACGCGTTTGGGTTTGTAGGTCCAGCCTGCGCCCGTCACCGCGTCGATCACCGGATCGCGGAGGTCTGACCATCCGAACTTGTAACCCTTTTCGTCGGCGCCACCCTCGGTGTGGTGGGGGCCGAGCCACGCGATCACGTGGACGGTCTCGGAGCCGACATGCTGGCCCTTCTCCCAGTTCTTCGAGATCGATAGCGAGTCACCGAGCTCCGCTTCGGTCGTGGTCTTGTAGCAGATGCCGGACGCCTCGTTCTTACCGGGTTCGAGCTCGACACGGATCGCGCGGTACAGGTACTCGTATTCACCACCACCGATCCCGGCAGACGCGATCTTTGCCGACCACGACACGACGACTTCGTTATCGTCGTCGGCGGTCTGGATGCCTCGTCCGGAGATTGCATGAAGGCGAGCTCGGACGTCTTGCTCGGACGCGGGCGCCACGCCCTCTTGTGGTTTGGCCGCGGTGACGATCCCGCGGCCCTTTTCCTTCAGCTTGTCGAAAAGTCCCATCGCGCTGGGATATCACACTCACAAGGCAACGAGATGCTGTCAGGGATAGAGGAACCGAACCGGTTCGAGCGTGGTGAGGGTGAACGCAGAGTCGGTAGGGATCCCTTTGTCGTCGAAGACGTGGACCTCTTCGGTCGGTCCCTTGTCGGCATCGCACGGCCCGGCAACATATGTCGCGGTCAGAGCACGAGCGTCGTTGGCCGTTACCTGCGCGGGGATCGCGCTCCCGGGCTGCGGCAATTGGTAGCTGCATCCCGCATCCGCATAGACGGCAACCCGGTAGACACCTGTCGAAACGTGTTCGGCGAATGCCTCGCCACGTTGGCACTGGTCGAAGAGCGATTTCCCATCGGGCCCGACCGCTCCTCCCGACTTACTGATGTAGCCGTAGCCCTCTACCTGTGTCCACGAGCTTCCCGTATCGACGGGTACGTAGGCGAAACCGGCGATCGTGTCTCCACACTCCATCGCGTAGCGGTCGGCGCCATAGCCGGCGAGGCGAGCGGAATCGTTGGCCTGCCTGATGACGTCGTTGGAGAGGTAGCCGTTGCGATTGGTGACAACGAGCTTGCGAGCTCGGTCGGGGCAAGATGGTTTGGTTCCCGGGTAGGTCGGAGGTGTCGGCGATCCGCAGTTCCCCGAAGGCACCGCGCGGTAACCGTCGACGTGAGCCGCGTTCTTGGCGAAATCCGCCACCGACCGAGCGATCGCGGGCGCACCTGCAATGAGCGCAGCGATTGAGGCCATCGCAACGAGCAGACCTAGGGTTCTCTTCACGTGACCCTCCCAACCGAGTTCAACTATATGAACGAATCTCGACTCTTTCCGTTGCTTGTAGTAAGGGACTGGAGCCGAAACTGATTAGTCGCCTAAGCGCGGCTCTTGCTGAGGTTCCTGAAGTTAATAGCGGCGTAGAAGAACATGCCAGCTGTAACCGCGATCGGGCCCCAGTTCTGACGTCCCAGCGCGAGGAGGAGCGTCCCTGTTCCGAAAGCAAGTGGAGCCTGTACAGCCCACCGCATCCTGTTGGATGTCGTCGTTCCTATCGCGAGGAATGCTCCACCGGCGAGAAAAACCACTCCGATCATCGATAAGAAACCACTCATTCAGGGACCGTACCCCCTCCTAGTGACTCCTTGGGCCGTCGAAAGATTGAGTCGCGGATGTAAGGGCTGCGTATTATTCACAAGAGAGCCCAGCGTCCAGGAGCACGTGCAATGCCCGCGCAACTGAAAAGCCACCTCGTCATGGCAACTTTGATACCGATCGTGGTTGCGGTTGTCCCGGTACACGCGGCGATAGGGCACCCTTTCCATCGCACGTACGCAACCAGGGCGTGTACGAGGACCGGGATAAGGCCGCCAGACATCACAGTCGAGATCCGCTGCTGAGCCGATTCCGGCATCTATGCCCACGTGCGCAAGTGGGTGTTCTGGGACCAGAAGAGTGATGGAAAGTACTCAGCAGGAGCTCTTGGAAAGATACATATGAACGACTGTCGCCCATCTTGTGTCAACGGTCATGATCACTGGCGCATCGCCGATGTGCTGTTAACCGGAAGAGGTTGGTGCAAGAAGGCGAAGCGCACGTTTACAGGAGGCAGTTCATCAAGTACCGAAGCCTAGATCACAGCCGCGGCAGGCCGATTAAGAATTGGCCACGAGGTTGGTACTGGCTGGGTTGCCCGGGAGAGTAGTAGTAATCGCCGATCTCATTCGAATCCGAATGCAGCCACCCCTCCTCCTCGATTGGAGGATCAAAATAGCTTCTTCGGAAATACCGGAGTCTCCTACGACCGAGATAACAGGAACGGGTCTGAGTCTTTCAGAAGCGTATTCGCTGTCTCAACCGCAAGTTTGCCGGTTGGGTAACTTCGACGCAGCCCTTGATCCAACTGCTTTCTCAGGACCAGAATCCGCTCGTGCAGATGCCGAACGGCGCTTGTACGCGCACGCATTGCGAAAGCATCGGCCTCTCTCCAAGTCCCTTCCGCGGAAGGAAGGCGCAGTATCAGTTCCTCTCTAGCAAGCATCAGCGCAGCCCGCGCCTGGTTCTCCTCAAGTTTTAATCGCGAGAACGCTTCGAGTGCCAGTCGATATCGCGCGCGTCCAACGTCCGGCTTGCCCGCGCGGTACAGAAGGAGTCCTTCTGTGGCGATTAATACAGCCCGAGTTTCATCTGGGGCCGGCACTTGGCGAGCACGCAGTAGCAG
Source organism: Actinomycetota bacterium (assembly GCA_034665605.1). GTDB lineage: Bacteria > Actinomycetota > CADDZG01 > CADDZG01 > WHSQ01 > JALZGD01. The sequence continues at coordinate 8,064 of JAXDJM010000029.1, forward strand.
TTCGGCCGCGGCCTCTAAGTCGGCAGATTCGATACGGCTATAGGCAAGATTATTCAGCAATCCTGCACTATTTGGGTGCGCCTTGAGCCCGGCATCGATGATGCTGCTTACCGCTTCCCAATCTTCTGCTTCGCAAGCACATGTTGAAGCGAATCCAGCTGCTTCTAGCGAAAAAGGTTGATCTTGCAACCAGCAGCGCGCGTAGAGCGTGGCGTCCCGCCACTTGGCATCATGAGCAAAACGGCGAGCTAGAGCCTCAAAAGGCCGCTGGACAGAGTCAGGAACATTGTGAGCAAGAGGGCCAACTCGATCCGAAAACCACTCCGCTTGAGCCCATGCATTCTCCGTCGGATCAGCGAGGCTTCTCCGCAATAATTGGCGACCGCGGCGATCGGCACCCGAGCTAACCTCAAGAGTGCCTAGTGCCGCCGCCAGCTCAGCCAAATGGTTGGGCGCGATGTTGTCATCGCGCAAAAGTCTCGAGGCCGTACGCAACTCCAGTACCTTCAAGTCCGCAAGGTCCGCAACTGCTATGGCCGGAGCGACAATCCATGGGTCTAT
>JAXDJM010000030.1:0-6319 GCA_034665605.1 Actinomycetota bacterium
GTTGGGTGGATCGTGGATGGTCGAGTCACTGACCGCCGAGATCGAGGAGCTTGCCCGTGACTATCTGCGAAAGATCGACGACATGGGCGGCGCGGTCGAAGCCATCGAGTCGGGATGGATGAAGAAAGAGATCGAAGAGTCCGCGTTCAAGATCGCACAGGGCACCGACTCCGGGAGCCGCGTTGTCGTGGGCGTCAACAAGTTCACAGCCGAGTCCGAGGAGCCCGTCGAGATCATGCAGCTCGATCCCGAGCTCGGGCAGCGCCAGGTCGATCGTCTCGCAAAGATCCGGCGCGAGCGCGACCAGGCCGTGGTCGATGCATCTCTCAAGACCCTGTCCGAGGCCGCCAAGGGAACCGACAACTTGCTCTACCCGATGCGCGAGGCACTGGCCGCTCACGCAACCCTGGGCGAGGTGTCGGATGTCCTTCGCGAAGTGTTCGGCGAGTACGAGCCGGCTTCGACGATCTGATGACGATCGAACAGGTATCGATCATCGGCGCGACCGGTCACGAGGGTTTCGGATTAGCCGCGCGCTGGGCGCGAGCGGGCCGAAAGATAGTGATCGGGTCGCGCGACGAGGGCCGAGCTCAGGACGCGGCGGGTCGCCTGCGCGCGCTCGTCTCGGATGCCGAGGTCGAAGGGATGGAGAACGGCAACGCCGCGGCCGCCGGCTCCGTGGTTGTGGTCACCGTCCCGTTCGCGGCCCAAGCAGGCATCTACCGCTCGATCGGCGAGCACCTCGGCCCGGGCGCGATCGTCATCGACTGCACCGTGCCCGTAGCAGCCGCAGTGGGGGGAGCCCCGTCGCATGTTCTCGGCGTATGGGAAGGCTCGGCTGCGCAACAAGCCGCGGCGATGTTGCCTAAAGGAACGACCCTGTGCGCCGCGTTCCATTCGCTGTCGGCCACGGCCTTGGTCGACCTCGACAAAGAGCTGGAAGGTGACGTTCTCACGTGCGGCGCGAAGGATGGCAAAGAAACGGTTCGTGAGCTGGTCGAAGCGATCCCGGCCCTCCGCTTCGTCGACGCCGGGCCCCTATCCGCAGCCCGCATCGTCGAGCCCATCACCGCGCTGTTGATCGGCATCAATCACCGCTACAAGACCGACCGGGCCGGTATCCACATAACCGGCATCTAGGTGCCGGTTGATGAGCCGCGCACGGTGCAGCCGTCCCGGAGCGGACCCTTTGCAATTAAGCGACCCGGAAAGCCCCGGCGAAGCCGGCGCGGGGGTCGCTTAGCAAGAGCGGAGCGAGGTCCGCGAGGGACGGCGCACCGGGAGCGGCGGGACCGACCCGGGCCGGCATCCACATAACCGGCATCTAGCTAGCGGATCGTTGCGATGGGGGCGCCGGTCTCGACCGACTGACCGGGCGAGACCTTTAGCTCTTCGACCGTTCCGTCGGTGTGAGCCACGATCGAGTTCTCCATCTTCATCGCTTCGAGCACGACGATCGCGTCGCCGGCTTTCACCTGCCGGCCCTGCTCGACCAAGACCTTGACGATCGTTCCTTGCATGGGTGCGGTCAACGATTCACCGGCCCCCGCGCCGACGGCGCCTGTCGATTTCGGAGGCTTCGGCTTGCGTGGTTGAACGAGTGTGTCGAGTCGTTCGTGCACCTTTACGTCGAAGCGCTTCCCGTTGACCTCGACGGCGAAGTCGCGTAATGCGATCTCGGGCTCACCGGCTTTCGGTTTCGCGGGCGCGTCTTCGGCGAGAACGGACAGGTCCATGTCTTTCTCGACGGTTCCGGTGTGGTAGTTGCCGGAGACGAAGCGCTCGTCCGCGAGCATGAGCGAGTGGAAGGGGATCGTCGTCTTGATCCCTTCGATCTGGTACTCGCCCAGGGCGCGGAGCATCCGGTGCCTTGCCTCGTCGCGTGTCGCGCCGTACGTGATCAGCTTGGAAACGAGCGGATCGTATGCCTGCGGGATGACGGAGTTCGGCTCGGCGCTCGAGTCCACCCTCACGCCGGGCCCGCTCGGCTCGCGATAGGCGCCGATCGTTCCCGGTGCCGGCATGAAGTTCTTGGCGGGGTTCTCGGCGTTGACGCGGCACTCAATAGCGTGTCCCCGGAGCTCGATGTCGTCCTGCGAGAACTCCAAAGGTTCGCCGGCCGCAACCAGCAGCTGCGCGCGTACGAGGTCGTAACCGGTCACGAGCTCGGTTACGGGATGCTCGACCTGCAGACGGGTGTTCATCTCGAGGAAGTAGAAGGTCTTGCCGTCCGAGTCGAGCAGGAACTCGCAGGTTCCGGCGTTCCGGTAGCCCACTTGTTTCGAGACGCGCGCGGCTGCTTCCATGATCGCTTCGCGCACCGCCGGGTCGAGTGCCGGGGACGGGGATTCCTCTACCAGCTTCTGATGCCTTCTTTGAAGAGAACAGTCGCGTTCGGGGAACGAAAGGACGGCACCCGACGCGTCGCCCATCACCTGCACCTCGATATGGCGGGGGCGCTCGAGGTACTTCTCGAGATAGACGTCGGGAGACGAGAAGTAGGCCTGTGCCTCACGTGCGGCCCCCGCGAGCCCTTCTTCGATGTCACCCTTCGACGCGACGACTCGGAACCCCTTACCGCCACCACCGGCCGACGCCTTGATCGCGAGCGGCAGCCCATATTCGGCGGCGAACTTCTCGACCTCCTCGGCCGATGTCACCGGCTCCTTGGTTCCCGGGACCGTCGCCACTCCCGCGTCGGACGCTGCCCGGCGAGCGGCGGTCTTGTCGCCCATGGAGTCGATGATCTCGGGAGCGGGCCCGACCCACGTCAGCCCCGCGTCCATGACCGCTTGCGCGAACGCGGCGTTCTCGGCGAGGAATCCGTACCCGGGGTGAATCGCTTCGGCACCGGCCCGGCGCGCGGCATCGATGATCGCGGGGATCTTGAGATAGGAATCTGTCGCGGGCCCGGCCCCCACGTTGTACGCCTCGTCTGCCATCCGCACGTGCAATGCGTTCGCATCGAGGTCGGAGTAGATCGCGATGGGCGAGATGTCCATGTCGCGGCACCCGCGCATGACGCGGATCGCTATCTCGCCTCTGTTGGCAACGAGCAATTTCTTGAACATGGGTCCGTATCCTAGGCCGCGCATGGAAGACGACCTGAGGCAAGAGTCGGTAAAGAGATGGCTTAGAGGCCGGTTCGGTTCGCCGCTGAGGTTTTACGACGAGATCGGTTCGACGAACGACGAGGCGATGCGTTGGGCCACGATCGAAGAAGCACCGGAGGGCGCGGTCGTCGTGACCGACCATCAGATCGCGGGGCGAGGTCGTTGGGGCCGGTCGTGGTTCTCCGAACCTCACACGGCCATCCAGTTCTCTTTGGTGCTGCGTCCACGCATGCCGGTTGACGTTCTGGGTCTCTTGACGACCGCGCTAGGACTCGCATGTGCGGAGGGCGTCGAGATCGCGAGCGGTGTGCGGTGCGGCCTCAAATGGCCCAACGACGTGGTGGTGTCGGACCGAAAGCTCGCCGGCATCTTGGTCGAGAGCCGCGTTACCGGCCACATGATGGACGTGGCGATCGCAGGTATGGGCATAAACGTGCATCCACCGTCATCCGAGCCGCCGCCCGACGTGTCGCAGCGCGCGACGAGCGTCCTTCACGAGGCCGGCGTCCAAGCCACCGGTAAACGACCGCAGCGCGCAGAGATACTCGGTTGGGTCCTCGATTCGTTCGAGCGCATCTACGCCTACCTGGGGTCGGGGGAGGGAGCCGCGGAATTGATCGAACGTGCGACGGCGCGCTCGGTCGTCGTCGGCAAAGATGTCGTCGTCAGGGTCGCGGACGGTTCGACGTTCGAAGGACGCGCGGAGCGCTTGTTGCCGTCCGGCGCGTTGGAGGTGTTGGTCGACGGAGAGCATCGCGCGGTCCACGTCGGCGAAGTCGCGCAACTGCGGGCGTCGTGACGTCCGAGGAGCCGGCACCGTGGCGGCCGAGTAGCGATCAGCTTGCGGCCGCCTACGGCAAACGGATCAAAGATGTGATCGCCGATGACCTCGACGTGTTGTTCTGCGGGATCAACCCGGGTCTCTATTCGGGCGCGGTCGGGCACCACTTCGCGCGACCGGGTAACCGCTTCTGGCCCGCATTGCACGCCTCTGGATTCACACCAACTCTTCTCGGTCCGTTCTCGGAACGGCGGTTACTGGGAATGGGGCTCGGAGTCACCAACCTGGTGGCGCGTACTACGGCCCGTGCAGACGAGCTATCTGTCGAAGAGCTCGAGAAGGGAGCTCGATCGCTCAAGGCGAAGGTGGCCAAGCGCCGCCCCCGATTTCTTGCGGTTCTGGGGCTGACCGCGTATAGACATGCGTTCGGTCGTAAAGATGCAGGCGTCGGCGAACAACCCGAGTTGTTGCGCGAGACACGGGTGTGGTTGCTTCCCAATCCGAGCGGGCTCAATGCCCACTACCAACTGCCGGACCTTGCTCGCGAGTTCGGGTTTCTGAGGGCCGCAGTGGAGCGCCACAGGGGTGCGATGTGACCGTCGTTGCTGCGTTCAGCGTCCTTTAAGCCCTCGGCTCGTAGGTTCGTTCCAAGACCGAGTCATCGAGGCTCGACGGGCAAAGGAGGTCCAACGATGCGGCGGAAACTAATCAGGTTTGTGTCCTTGCTCCTGGCGGGAGCTCTGCTGATGGCGGTCGGAGGGATCGCCACGGCCACTCTGGCGGGTGCCGGTGCCAAGGCTCCACGCGCGGTCCATCCTCGCCCCGCCCCGAAGTACGACCCCGCTCGATTCTCCGCGAGGATCAGCAACGCGTGGTACCCGCTCAAGCCCGGAGTCGTGTACGTCTACAAGGGCCGCGATGGCAACAAGCGTTCTCGTGACGTATTGAAGCCAACGGATCGTGTCGCGAAGATCGACGGTGTTCCCTGTCGGGTGGTCAACGACAAGGTCTATCTGAACGGCGTTCTGCACGAGCGCACTCTCGATTACTACACGCAAGACGCGGAGGGAAACGTCTGGTACTTCGCCGAAGACACCGCAGAGCTAGACAAGAACGGCAACGTGACCAGCACCGCCGGGACGTGGCGGACGGGCCGCAACGGCGCCGAGGCGGGGATATTCATGCAGGCGAACCCACAAGTGGGGGATACCTTCCAGCAGGAGTTCTACAGAGGCCACGCCGAAGATCACTATCAGGTGCTGAGCCTCAAGGCCGAAGTCACGGTCCCATATGGGCACTTCGGACAGAACGCGCTACGGCGCAACGTCGAGCTGACGAAGGAATGGTCTCCCCTGGAACCGAACGTCAGGGATCACAAGGTGTACGTGCGCGGCATCGGAACCGTGAAAGAGAAGACCGTAAGGGGCGGGCGCGAGCTGCTCAAGCTTGTGAAGATAAAGAAGCGATGACGTTCGCCCTTCGCGTGAAGCTCGTTTGAGGAGGGTCGGTGCGCGTACTAGTAGTGGAAGACGAGCGGAGCCTCGCCTCCGGGCTGAAGAAAGGTCTGGAGGCGGAAGGCTTCGCCGTCGATGTGGCACTCGACGGTACGGATGGATTGTGGATGGCGCGCGAGAATCCTTACGACGCGATCGTTCTCGACATCATGCTTCCGGGCATGAACGGCTACCGCATCTGCTCTGCCCTCAGGGAGCAATCGGATTGGACGCCGATCCTGATGCTCACCGCGAAGGACGGCGAGTTCGACGAGGCCGAAGCTCTCGACAGCGGTGCCGACGACTACCTCACCAAGCCTTTCTCTTACGTCGTGCTCGTCGCCCGACTTCGGGCACTGCTTCGAAGGGGAGCCCACGCGCGGCCCGCGACGCTCGAAGCGGGCGATCTGGAACTGGACCCGGCAGCAAAGCGGTGCCGGCGGGGAGATGAGGAGATCGTTCTCACGTCCAGAGAGTTCTCTCTGCTCGAATTTCTGATGCGCCGAAAGGGAGACGTGCTCGCGAAGAAAGAGATACTCGATCATGTCTGGGATCAAGATTTCGAAGGCGATCCCAACATCGTCGAGGTCTACATCCTGCACCTGCGCGAGAAGCTAGATCGTCCCTTCGGTCGCGACGCCGTTCAAACCGTGCGGGGGGCCGGCTACAGGTTGGATATCGACGGTGGGTGAACGAGACTCGTCGCCCGACAAGAGATCGCGAGGTTCAGTAAGGGCAAGAACCTCCGTTGGGGCCGTTGCGGTCGTAGGCGTCGCTTTGATCGCCGCTTCGGTGGCGCTTGTCCTCACGATGCAGAACGTTATGGAGAACAACGTGACCGCCGGTGCGAGGCTACGGGCGCGCGATGTCGTTGCGAGCATCGAGGAAGGCCAATCACCTGCCGATCTAGTCGTTGGGAACGATGACGATGT
>JAXDJM010000031.1:0-4594 GCA_034665605.1 Actinomycetota bacterium
GACGTGGACCGAGGTAGCCACGATCGCAGACTCGAACGAGCCGATCGATCGCCCATGGATCGACGTGTACCCGAAGCACGCCACCGGTAACGGGAAGTGGGACACGGCCAAGACGACCGTCTATCTCGAGTACCACACACTGGGAGCCGACGATCTCATCTACACAACCGTGTCGACAGACGGCGGAGCGACGTTCTCGACGCCGCAGGTGATGAGCACCAATCCGAACACGGTGAGTGCGTCGGCGTGCAACACCATCCCCGGCGGCGTGAGGGTCGACCAGCGCAACGGAAACGCGTATGCGCTGTGGATCGCCGGGAACGACGCACCGAGCAACGCGGGAACGGGCTGCAACTACTCGCAGATCGGTCCGTTCGACCGCGCGTTCGTGGCTCGGACGAAGGATCAAGGAACGACGTGGGTAACCCATCTCGCGTGGCACGGTCAATTCGACACGACCAGCCGGGTCGGGGATAACGCCGACAAGATCTTCGCGACGATAGACATCGATCAGGCGGGCGAGATCTACGTTGGCATGGGCGTTCGTCACAACGACGACCCGGCCGGCTACGTGCAACAGTGCGAATCCAACGCGGGCACGTGCCAGGAGAAGCCGCAGCAAACGGATCTCGAGCTCGTTGCGTCGCCATTCCACGGAGCGCACTGGACGCCGCCGTTGATCGCGAGTCAGGCCAAGGGCTCCTACTTCTTCCCGTGGCTCGCTGCCGGTAGCCCTGGAATCGTCGACGCGTTCTACTACTACTCATCAACGCTTCGACCCAACGATCCTAAGAGTGTTTGGTATCCGCAGATCAGCCGGATCACAAATGCGAAGGCGAAATTGGTGATGTCGGGCGGCAAGAAGAAAGCCGTATGGGCCGGCACTCCGAAGATCACCGAGGTGCGCATCGGGACGAAGCCGAATCATGTGGGGGGCATCTGTACGTTCGGCATCTTCTGCTCGGCGATCCCCAACGCAAACAGGGACCTCGCCGACGTTGAAGAGATCCACTTCGATCCCGCAGGTGGTGCCAACATCGTGTGGACCGACGACTACAAGAAGGGCGCGCACATCAACTTCGTTTGTCAGAGCTCGGGTCCCAGCGCCTACAAGGGCAAGCCGGCGATAAAGGGTTGCTACAGGGGTCGTTAGCTTTCGACCGGATCGATAAGTGGCGCTCGGGTCGGGGGCATGCCGCTCGCGCCGCCGGGGTCCGGCTTGACTGCCAGGACTTGATGGATGTTGATCCGCCCGGCCTCGAAGCCGAGGGCAGAGCCGGCCATGTACAGGCGCCAGATCCGAGCGCGCGCCGGGCCTGCAAGTTCGACCGCCCGGTCCCATTCAGCCTCGAGGTTGGCCACCCAGGCTCGGAGGGTGCGCGCGTAGTGCTCGCGCAGAGACTCAACGTCGCGCACCTCGAGTCCTAGTTCCTGCATGGCCGTCACGACACGGCCAACCTCTTGCAGCTCGCCGTCTGGAAAGACGTAGCGCGGGATGAACGAGTTCTTGTTGAACCCTGCTTTTCCCGACGGCTTCGAGATCGCGTGATTGAGGAGCCGACCGCGCGGCGCGAGCAACGAGCTCAAGTTGGTGAAATACGCGCTCAACCCGCGCAGCCCGACGTGCTCGAACATCCCGATGCTGGAGATGGCGTCGAAAGGTCCGTCGGAGACGTCGCGGTAATCCTGCAATCTGATCTCGACGCGGTGGGTGAGACCCGCTTCGGCGACCCGTTTCGCTGCGGCGTCGGCTTGTGCCTCCGAGATCGTGATCCCGACTGCCTGAACTCCGTGACGCCGCGCGGCGTGCAGCACCATGCCGCCCCACCCGCATCCCACGTCGAGCAATCGCATCCCCTCGTGGAGTCCCAGCTTTCGGCAGATGAGCTCGTACTTGGCTTCCTGCGCATCCTCGAGCGCGAAGCCGGGTTGCTCCCAGTAGGCACACGAGTAGGTCATCGAAGGCCCAAGGACGATGCGGTAGAAGTCGTTGCCGACGTCGTAGTGATGCGCGATGGCGCGTGCATCTCGCCCGCGCGAATGGAGGCCCCCTCTAAGTCGGGCTTCTTCGGGCGGAGGTGGGGGAGGCCGGCCGATCACGCCTAACGAGCGGGCTGCCTTGAGCATCGCCCATCGGTCTCGTGCGCTGAAGGACAGCGAGACCTGATCGCGGGTCGAACCGAGAGCGTCCCTGATGGCAAGTCCCTCGAACACGTCACCTTCGATGTCGATGTCGCCGGCGACGTAGGCCCGAGCGAGTCCCAACTCTCCGGGTGAGTACAAGAGACGGCGGATGGCAACCGGAGAGCGGACGACGATCGCGGTTGAGCCGTCATCAGGCCCGAGGTGCGATCCGTCCCAGAACCGGATTGAGACACGGGGGTCGGTTCCCAAGAAGGACGAGATGAATGGCTTTATGACGTCCGCGATCGAAGGCACGACATCATTCTGTACCTTTAGCGGATGACAGAAAAAGAGGTACGGGTGATGAGTTGCTCCGCGTGCGGAGATGTCTTTCCGATCGATTCAGGCGCCGACCCGCGCTGTCCTTCGTGTGGGAGCAGCGACGTCGAGACAGCGTCGGAGCCCCTTTTATGACGGTTCCAAAGATCGCCGTTGCCCCCATGGCGGGTGACGAGATCGAGAAAGCGATCGTTGCCGCCGGCGGTGCGGTGTCGGCCCCCGAAGAGGCCGACGGCGTCGTGTGGACCAATCCCGCGGATCCCGATGCTTTGAAGGAGCTGCTGGCGGCCTCGACGGCCCGGTGGGTGCAGCTCCCGTTCGCCGGTATCGAGAGCTTCGTCGCGGCGGGAGTGATCGATCCCACGCTGACCTGGACCTGCATGAAAGGCACCTACGGGCCACCATGCGCGGAGCTTGCGCTCGCGTTGATGCTGGCCGGCGCACGGAATCTGAAGCAGCACTTTGGTGCCAAGACGTGGCGTCCGGGCGGATTCGGGACTCCCGAAAGAAGGCTCGAGGGGACGACCGCGGTCATCCTCGGAACCGGTGGGATCGGTTCGGCGCTCGCCGAGATGCTGGTTCCACTAAAAGTGAAGACGATCGGCGTCAACCGGTCGGGTACGCCGCTCGCGACGGCGGTGGACACGGTGACGGCCGATCGTTTGGTCGAGGTCGTAGCCGATGGGGACTTCCTAGTGGTGACGGCCGCGCTCACCCCGAGCACGCGCAAGATCGTGGGGACGGCGGTGTTCGATGCGATGCCTGCGCATTCGTGGTTGGTAAACGTTGCTCGTGGGGGGCTCGTGGATACCGACGCCCTGGTCGATGCTCTCGCCGGAGGATCGATCGCCGGTGCCGGCCTCGACGTCACCGACCCCGAGCCTCTTCCCGATGACCATCCCTTGTGGACTCTTCCCAACGCGCTGATCACGCCTCATGTCGCCAACACGTGGGACATGGCGATCCCGCAGCTGGTCGATCAGGTACGTCGCAACGTCGCGCTGTTCGCTGCAGGGGAGCCGCTCGAGGGCGTTGTCGACCCCGAGGCCGGCTACTAGACCCGGTTCTTTCTGCGTCACGCCTGCTGGACGAAGGGGAGATCGCAGTCGCAGGTTCCGATCACGACATCGAGCCCGCCTAGACCTCCGGGATCGGTAAGCGCCCCGAGAGCTTGTCGGCGGGAAAGAGTCCTCAGTGCGCCGGCTCCATCTCCTCGTAAGACCGCATCGCGATGGCGGTCGCGCAGGTTCTCATCGACGGCTGCGCTTCCCAGGGCATGGAGAACGTCACGTTGCTTGACGGGGCCGAAGACATCGAAGCCCGATGTCGAGAGAGCCTCCGAGACCGCCGTCCAGTTGACGTGTGACGTGATGTCTTTGGTGCCCACCCCGACCAGAACATCGTCATCCGCGCCTCGTTGTGAGTAGGAGACCAAGGTGCCTTGTGCGTGCTCAGCGAGCCCACCACTCGTGTCTCCATAGTCGATGGCGATCACGGCCCCGCGTTGGACGTTAGCGGCGAGACGCCGCACCATCTGTTCGGCTGCGACACCGACCTCCATCCGGACGCCGTCGGGGGGATTCAGACCATGACGCGCGACGTACGCCGAGACCTCTTCGCTCGACGGGTCGCCTTCGACATATACGAGCTCGTCGTCATCGCGTCCGACGAACAGTTCCACGAACCCTTTTCCGTTGCCCTCGATCACGTGGACCGGCAGGTTGTCGAGGACTTCGTTGCAAAAGACGCATCCGGCTTCGATGTTGTCCAGCTCGTCGATCGACTGGACCCAGGAGACGCGCGGGTCGGGCCCGATGATCTGGCGCTGGCGCTCGGAAACTTGAGGTGAGCGCTCGACTATCCGGTAGGTCAGCGAGTCTGCGAAGGGTTTCGGAGCGGACCGCAGGACCGCAGTTGCGAAGCCACCCTCGCCACCGCCGATCTCGACGATCTCGAAAACAGGAGGCCGGCCGCATGCAGTCCAGATCTGGTCGAAAGCACTTGCCCATAGCTCGCCGAATGCGGGATCGAGCTCGGGGGACGTGACGAAGTGCCCGAGCCAGCCCGTGCGGACGTTGCCGGCACCGTAGTAGCCGCGGGTCCGGTCGTACAACGCGAGTTGCATGAAGGT
>JAXDJM010000032.1:0-8198 GCA_034665605.1 Actinomycetota bacterium
CGAGGTCGACGTGGGCGGGCAGCGCAGGAACCACGCGTGGTTCATCTGTTTCGCGCCGGGGGGCGCGCCGAAAGTTGCCGTTGCGGTCGTCGCCGAGTATGGGGGAGTGGGCGGCGAGGTTGCGGCACCGATCGCTCGCACGATCCTCGAAGGCGTCCTGCCGATCGCCCCATGAGAGCTGTGATCCAACGGGTATCCGAGGCTTCCGTCTCCGTCGGAGACGACGCCATAGCGCGGATCGGGCCGGGAGTCCTGGTTCTCGTCGGCGTCGCGACCGATGACGACGATGACGACGCTCGCTGGATGGGCGACAAGGTCGTGTCGCTACGCATCTTCCAAGACGACGACGGCAAGATGAATCGATCGCTCGTCGAGGCCGGCGGTTCGGCCCTGGTCGTCTCGCAATTCACCCTTCAAGGCGATGCACGCAAGGGGCGACGGCCGTCCTTCGTGCACGCGGCGTCGGGAGACGCGGCCGAGAGCTTGTACCAGCTCGTCGCAGAGACGATCGCGGGCCACGACATAACGACCGCGACCGGATCGTTCGGTGCGTCGATGCAGGTCGCGCTCGTCAACGACGGGCCCGTGACGATCTTGCTGGACTCGAAGAGGGTGTTCTAGCTAGTCCTTAAGGACTCTGCGCGCGGCGTCGGTGATGGCGTCCGGCGTAAGCCCGTACTGCGTCAGTAGCTGTTCGGGGGTCCCAGAGGTCGCGTATGTGTCGCCGATGTTTACGAATGCCATGCGGGTCGGCTTCCGTTCCGCTACGACCATCGAGACCGTCGCGCCGAGCCCTCCGTACGCAAGATGCTCTTCGGCAACGACCATCCCTCGCGTCTCGTTCGCAGCGCGCTCGATGGAGGCCACGTCGACCGGCTTGACGGTGTGCATATCGAGGACCCGGGCCTCGACCCCCTCCTTTTTCAATGTCTCGGCGGCATCGAGCGCCATCGCCACCATGATCCCGTTGGCGACGATCGTTACGTCGTCGCCGTCTCGGAGCGTCGTTGCCTTACCGAGATGGAACTTTGAGATGTCGTCGTAGACGATCGGGACGTCGGGACGACCGCACCGAAGGAAAGTGGGACCGTCGCGTTCGATCATCGCTTTCGTCGCTGCGCCCGCCGAAGGTCCGTCGGCCGGAACGATGACCGTGAACCCCGGGAGCGAACACGCGAGGGCGATGTCTTCTATCGCCATCTGCGAGGGGCCGTCCTCGCCGATCGAGATACCGGCGTGCGTTCCGACCAACTTCACGTTGAGGTTGGGAAACGCGACCGACATCCGGATCTGGTCGAAAGCGTTCGACATCAGGAATGTCGAGAACGACGCGGCCACCGGGATCTTGCCGCTCGCTGCAAGTCCCGCAGCGATGCCGACCATGTTCGATTCTGCGATGCCGGCATTGAAGAACCGTTCTGCGTACCGTTCTTTGAACTTGTTCGTGTATGTCGAGTTGTTGACGTCGCCGTCGACTACGACGATCCGCTCGTCCGAGCCGATCTCTGCAAGCGCGTCGCCGAATGCCTCTCGCGTCGATGGTCCGCCTGGAAGGCCGAGATGAGTCAGGTCGAGAGTCATGATCCGGCTCCGATCTCAGCGAGCGCCTTCGCCTCTTCGTCTTTGGGGATCGGCTTCCCATGCCACTTCCACGGTGCTTCCTCGAGAAGGGACACGCCCTTTCCCTTGATGGTCCGGGCCACGATCGCCTGCGGAGCTCCCGTGACGTTGCGCGCCCATTCAAAGGTCTCCGCCACCTGGTCGAGCGAATGCCCGTCAATCTCGCGGGCCTGCCACTTGAATGCCTGGAGCTTTGAGGGCATGGGATCCAACGGTTGGATCTCGTCTACGGCGGCGGTCTGCTGGTAGCCGTTGTGGTCGTGTATCAGGGTGAGGTTGTCGAGGTTGTGGTTACCGGCGAACATCACGGCTTCCCAGAACTGGCCCTCTTCGCTCTCGCCGTCGCCACACAGGACGTAGGTTCGGGAGTCACGACCGTCGAGACGCGCGGCGAGTGCGTGGCCGATCCCGATCGACAATCCCTGGCCCAAGGAGCCCGTCGATGCTTCGACGCCGGGAAGCCTGCACATGTTCGGGTGGCCCTCGAGTGGAGAGCCGAACTTCCGCAGCGTCATGAGGTCCTCGCGGGGGAAATAGCCGGCTTCCGCCAGCACCGAGTAAAGCCCGGGGGCGGCGTGGCCCTTCGACAAGATGAAGATGTCGCGGTCGGGATCGTGAGGGTTCTGCGGGTCATAACGGAGGATCCCGCCGAAATAGAGCGTGACCAGAAGTTCGACCATCGACAGCGAGCTGGACGGGTGGCCGGATTTCGCCTCCGTTGTGGATTGGACGATGTCTCGCCTGATCTGACGTGCAACGCGCTCGAGCCCGGACCGATCCAACGCCTTCGTCATCACACCTCCCGCTCGCCTCTCCGGTTCATTTCTATCCAACCACAGCGGGTGCGCGACCATCTCCCCTTGCCGAGATAGGAGGACGATCGTGTGTCATTCGGATGACAGCCGGCCCCCCGGACCACCGCTCCGCGGCGAGGTGGGCGTAACCATGCAACTCGAGCTGACCGCTGCCGACGGCAACCGCTTCGCTGCATACAGAGCCACGCCGCGCGACGAGCCCCGGGCCGGGATGGTCATCCTTCCCGATATCCGGGGGTTGCACCCCTTCTACAAAGCACTCGCGAAGCGGTTCGCCGAAGCCGGGTACGACGCGATCGCGTTCGATTTCTTCGGGCGAACCGCGGGGGTTGGGGAACGCGACGAAGATTTCGACTGGAAAGAGCACGTGGGCCAGGTGACACCCGCGCACGTCCGGGCGGATGCCCAAGCCGCCCTCGAAAAGATCCAGTCGCCCGGCAGAAGTGCATTCACCGTGGGGTTCTGCTTCGGGGGCGGACACTCGTGGCGTCTTGCAGCAACAGACATCCCGATCTCGGGCGCCATCGGGTTCTATGGTCGACCGGCCCTCGTCTCGGAGGCGGTGGACGATCTCCGAGCACCATTGCTGATGCTCATCGCCGGCAACGACGCAGCCACACCGTTGGAGGACTTCCGGGAACTCGACGCTCGACTGAGCGACGCCGGCAAGGAGCACGAGATGCACGTCTATGAAGGCGCCCCCCATTCGTTCTTCGATCGGGCTTTCGACGAGTGGCAGGACGCGTGCTCGGACGCCTGGGAGCGGATCCTCGCGTTCACGGAAGAACAGGCCACAAACACCTGAGCAAGATGCGGCCCTCTTAGGATGACGGCATCGTGACCGAAGAAGCATCGTTCAGCGCGCCCAGGGGCACCTACGACCTCATCCCACCCGATTCGTGGCGGTGGGAGCACCTGCGCGCCGTGGCCCTCGACGACGTGTTCGCTGCGGCCGGCTACCAGCCGATCGAGACGCCGGTCTTCGAGCACACCGAGGTCTTCTCACGCGGGGTTGGGGCCGCGTCAGAGGTAGTGACGAAGCAGATGTACACGTTTGAGGACCGAGGGGGCCGCTCTTTGACGCTGCGGCCGGAAGGCACGGCGCCCGTTATGCGATCGGTGCTCGAGCACGGTCTCGAACGCGGCCCCCTACCCGCGAAACTTTCTTACGCGATTCCGATGTTCCGTCAGGAGCGGCCCCAGAAAGGTCGTTATCGCCAGTTCTGGCAACTCGGCATCGAGGCGATCGGCACCGAGTCACCCGTCGTCGATGCCGAGGTGATCGAGATCGGTATGCGTTATCTGACTGGCGTAGGTCTCGATGCAACCCTGATGCTCAACTCGATCGGCCACCCCGGGGATGGCTGCAGGGCGACTTATCTGGAGGCGTTGACCGCGTTCTTGCGCGAGCACGAGAACGAGATCGCTGTCGAGGATCGGGATCGGATCCGTCTCAACCCTCTTAGGACCTTCGACTCCAAGGAGGCCGCGACCATCGCCGTTATGGAAGGGGCCCCATTGATCAGTGAGCACTTGTGCAGCGACTGCCGCGCTCACTTCGGCGCGGTCACCGATCTGCTGGACGTTGCCGGCGTTTCCTACACTCTGGAACCGCGTCTCGTGCGCGGCCTCGATTACTACACCCGGACGACGTTCGAATTCGTTGCCTCCGGCCTGGGTGCGCAAGACTCGGTTGGAGGCGGTGGTCGCTACGACGGCCTCGCGGAAGCGCTGGGGGGGCCGCGTTTGCCCGGCATCGGATTCGCGCTCGGAGCCGACCGCATCTTGCTGGCCGGCGGTGCGAGTCAGGTGAGCGACCATCATCCGCGTGCCTACGTAGTAACCCTGGGAGATGAAGCCCGCACGGCCGGCTTCCGGATCGTGAGCGCGCTGCGCGCGCGAGGTGTGGCGGCAGAGATGGATCTGGGGGCTCGCGGCATGAAGGGGCAGATGAAGGACGCGGATCGAAGCGGCGCCGACCTCGTGGTCATCGTTGGCGAGAGTGAGCTCGCGTCCGGGACCGCGACGATCAAGGATCTGCGCTCGGGACGGCAGATCGAGTCACCCCTCGACACCATCGACGAAGATCTGGCAACGGGGGCGATCGACCTTGATGCGTAGCGACCGGTGCGGAGACTTGCGGGACACCGACCTCGACAGAGACGTAACGCTGTGTGGGTGGGTCCATTCGCGCCGTGACCACGGGGGAGTGACGTTCATCGATCTCCGCGACGCGTCGGGCGTAGTCCAGATCGTGTTCTCGCCCGAGGTCTCGGACGAAACCCACCAAGCCGCGCAATCACTTCGAAGCGAGTATTGCATCCAAGTTTCGGGCGCGGTTCGCCCGCGCAAGGAAGGAACGATCAACGACAAGCTGGCGACGGGCGAGATCGAGGTTGCAGTTTCGGGGCTCGACGTCTTGTCAGAGTCGGAGACGCCACCATTCCAGATCGATGACCACCAGGACCCCGACGAGATGTTGCGTCTTCGTTATCGATATCTCGACCTGCGTCGTCCGCACATGCAAAACAATCTGAAGCTCCGCCACTCGATCATCTCTTCGATCCGACGGTTCTTCGACGAGGAAGGGTTCGTCGAGGTGGAGACACCGATGTTGACGCGCGCCACCCCGGAAGGAGCGCGCGACTACCTGGTGCCGTCGCGCGTGCATCCCGGTGCGTTCTACGCGCTTCCTCAATCGCCGCAGTTGTTCAAACAGTTGCTGATGGTGTCGGGCCTCGATCGCTACTACCAGATAGCCCGTTGCTTCAGGGACGAAGATCTCCGTGCTGATAGACAGCCGGACTTCACGCAGCTAGATATGGAGATGTCGTTCGTCGATGTCGACGACGTTCTGGATGTGGGCGAGCGGATGTTCAAGCGCGTGTGGCGCGATGCATTGGAGGTCGAGCTCGAACCATTCGTCCGCCTTAGCTATGCCGAGTCGATGGCGCGTTTCGGCACCGACAAGCCCGACCTGCGCTTCGGGATGGAGCTTGTCGACCTGACCGCCGTCTTTGCCGCGACCGAGGTAAGGGTCTTTAGATCGGTTGTGGACGACGACGGCGCGATCAAAGCGATCGTCGTCCAGGGGCGCGGGGATCTCGGCCGCAAGGACCTCGATGCTCTGGTGGAAGAAGCCAAGACACTGGGGGCCGGCGGCCTGGTGTGGATCGCCGTGAGCGACGATGGACTGCGCTCGCCTATCGACAAGTTCTTCAGCGACGGCGAGCGCAAGGATCTCGTAGATGCGGCGGGAGCGACCCCCGGCGATCTCATATTGATCGTTGCCGACGCCAAACACGCCGTTGTCGCCAAGGTGCTCGACGCGCTCCGACGGAGCGTCGCTCATAGATTCGATCTGATCCCAGACCGCGAGCGCTCGGATCCGCACGCGTGGCGGTTCGCCTGGATCGTGGACTTCCCGTGGTTCGAATACGACGACAAAGACGATCGGTGGGACCCGATCCACCACCCGTTCACCGGGATCACAGACGACACGATCGATTTTCTCGAGACCGACAAGAGCAAGGTCGTGTCGAAGTCCTACGACATCACCTTGAATGGGTGGGAGCTCGCGAGCGGGAGCATCAGGATCCATGACCGGCTACTGCAGGAACGGGTGTTCAAGGCTCTGGGTATCTCGCAGGAGGAAGCACAAGAGAAGTTTGGGTTCTTATTGAACGCATTCCGCTTCGGCCCGCCGCCGCACGGCGGTATCGCGCCGGGGATCGACCGCATCGTGGCGCTGGCTGCGGGCGAGACCAACATCCGCGAAGTGATCGCGTTCCCCAAGACACAGTCGGCCACGGATCCATTGACGGGAGCTCCGGCGCGTGTCGACGACGAGCAACTGAAGATGTTGCACCTGAAGTCGACCGCCCCGACCGACTAACGAGGCGTCGAGAAGGCGGATCTTGACCAGTCGAGCTAGCGGAAGGTCGGGCCTGCGGTTTGTATCGCTACCGAGACCATCTTTGAGCTCGATCTCGAGGCTTGGTCGCAGCCGGCGAGGCAGCCGTCGGTGTAGGACATGACCGCATACCCCGCGGGAGAGAGCGAGATCCCGTTGAAGTCGAGGAGGTTGCCGTTGCCGCAGTTTGGTCCGTGGCGGCCGATGCATCCGATTTCGATGGGATCGGTCGTTACGCGCATCGTCGACCAGTGCGGCTTCGTGGCGTTCGCATCGAATGAATACGACATGTAGAGGTACCAGCGAGCTTCTTTGGGAGCGTCGTCCGGCCCTTTGCCGGTATCCGGGGTGCCGACGTAAGACGTTGCGACCGCACCGTGGCGCCCGGCGACTATCTCGGGGAACGTCGTGCTCCCAACCGTGGGGGGTGAAACCTGTTGCGGTTTGCTCCAGGTGGCGCCGTGATCGGTGGAGTGTGCGATGTAGTGATGCCAGTTCGTACCGGTCCACGCGTAGTAGAGAGTTCCGGCGAGATCGACCGTTACC
The DNA here is from genome assembly GCA_034665605.1 of Actinomycetota bacterium. Classification (GTDB taxonomy): domain Bacteria; phylum Actinomycetota; class CADDZG01; order CADDZG01; family WHSQ01; genus JALZGD01. The sequence continues at coordinate 6,895 of JAXDJM010000032.1, forward strand.
GATGGGTTGTTCGCGCCGTAACCGATCGGGACGGTCTCGGAGGGCGGCGACACCGCATGCGTCTGCCACGTCACGCCGTCGTCTTGACTAACCCCGACATAAGGTCGCCCGCAGAACTCGCGGGGTAGGTAGATCGAACCGTCGGGCCCCGAGACCGGGTCACCCTCGAGCCCTCCGCAGAACCCGTCGACGTCGAGACCTTTCTTGGCGCTCGGGTCTGCACCGACGAAGACCGGAACCTGAGGTCCCCACGTCCGCCCCCCGTCGGGACTTACCGAACATGCCGAGTCGGCGACCTGGTTGAAGCACGTGTAGACCGCACGCGGGTAGAGCCTGTTCGAAGGGTCGTGCCACGGCCCGCTTCCGATCTTCTGGTGGTCGACCGGCGTGCACTGGGCCGACGGTGTCCAGCTCGCTCCGCCGTCGTCGGAGGTTGCCATCAGCTGACATCCGCCGAACAACTGACTCGAGAAGATGCGATTGGTTACCGGATCGACGTGGATGTACGGATCGAGCGTTTGCCCGTTGGTCGGCGGCGAGTAGACGCTCTTCCACTTGTCGCCCTGGACGCCCGGCTTGCGCTCGACGACATTGGTGAACGCCTGCACGGCGATCGTTCCGTCCTTGAGGACTCCGAGCGTGGGCTCGCCCCCGTTGAAGCCCGTGGCTTCCGTGACGAAATGCATGCTCGAGGCCGATCCACTGGGGCCGGGGAGGGTGATGGCGGCGGTCACCAAGAAGGTCGTAAGGAAGACGGCTCGCCCGCGAAGGTTCACGCTTGTTGTTTCGCCGCCCGGCGTAGCGTTCCTTCCGACCGGCCGAGGACGCCGGCATGCGACGATTCGAGATGTGGACCTCTTCGACCACGCCCTCGACGAAGCGTTCGACCGCTATGCGCCTCTGGCGGCACGAATGCGTCCCCGTTCGGTCGATGAGATCGTCGGCCAGACACATCTCCTCGGGCCCGGTCGCGCGTTGCGAGCACTGATCGAGTCGAAGCAGCCCACCTCGATCGTCCTGTGGGGCCCGGCCGGCAGCGGCAAGACGACGGTCGCGAACGTGATGGCAGCATCTGCCGACGCAGAGTTCGAGCCGATGTCGGCGGTGACTGCAGGAGTTGCCGACGTTCGAAAGGTGATCCAGAAGGCGCGCGACCGGCTAGCCCAACAGGGCCGCCGCACCCTGCTCTTCTTGGATGAGATCCACCGTTTCAACAAGGCCCAGCAGGACGCGCTCCTGCCCGCCGTCGAGAACGGCTGGATCATCCTGGTGGGAGCCACTACCGAGAACCCCAGCTTCGAGGT
>JAXDJM010000033.1:0-6616 GCA_034665605.1 Actinomycetota bacterium
GGTAATGGCATGTTCGAACCGGTTTGGAACCGCGAGCATCTCGACGGCGTGATCATCGACGTTCCAGAGACCCTGAGTATCGGTACGCGAGCCGGTTTCTACGAAAAGGTTGGTGCTCTGCGGGACATGATCGTCACGCACCTGTTCCAGGTTCTTACGTTCGTTGCGATGGAACCGCCAGAGTCGTTCACGGCCGACGCGATAGGGGATGCAAAGGACGAGGCTCTGTGCGCACTGCGTCCGCTGGACCCTGCAGATGTGGTCAGGGGCCAGTATGAGGGCTACCGGGATGCCGATGGAGTTGCGCCCGATTCGGATACCGAAACCTTTTTCGCCGCGCGCGCGTTCATAGACAACGAGAGATGGGACGGCGTGCCTTTCTTCTTGAGAACGGGCAAGTGTTTGAAACAGGGGTACTCGGCCGCGTCATTGAGTTTCCGTCCCCCGGCGCGCGACCTGTTCAACGATGCCGATGTGCGCAAGATGAATCAGAATCGGCTGATCCTTCGGCTCGGTCCGGACGAGGGGATCGACGTGAGCTTCCTGGCAAAGGTTCCAGGGCCGGTGATAGACCTCGACGCGGCTCGGATGACGTTCGACTATGAGGGGTCGTTCGGATCCGAGTTGATCGAGGCATACGAGCGGTTGATACACGATGCTCTGTTAGGCGACCGCACGCTGTTCAATCGTGCCGACGGCATAGGGCGTTCGTGGGAGATCATCGGCGGCGTGCTCCAGGATCCACCGCCCTTGCATACCTACGAACAAGGCTCCTGGGGGCCGGAAGCAGCCGACGCCCTCATAGCGCCGCGAAAGTGGAACTGATGAGCTCGACGGGGCGCAAGGCCGGGCTCCTAGGCGACATGGATCGCGTCTTGTCTTCATCGGGCACGCGCACGGGAGCCGCATCGATCGCGCGCGCGCTGCAGATGGTGATAACGCGCCCCGGCCCCCTCGCAGTCATCCTGTATCGACTGTCGCACGCGTTGTGGCAGAGGCATCTCTCATTCCTTGCCGAGATCGTGTGGCGCGTGAACTTCGGTCTTACCGGTGCCGATATCCATCCTGCAGCTCGCATCGCCGGGGGTCTCCGCATGCCGCACACGTCGGGGATAGTGATCGGGCGGGACGTCGCGATCGACCACAACGTCACCCTCATGCAAGGCGTCACGCTCGGCGGATCCGGCCGTCAGTTCTTCGACCCCGATTTCGTCGACGGTCATCCCCGGATCGGCGATCACACGTGGGTGATGGCCCATGCGAGCATCCTGGGCCCGATCTCCGTCGGGCCGCGGTGCATGATCGGAGCCGGCTCCGTCGTAACCAAGGATCTCCCCGCAGGCACGGTGCTCTCGACGGGCCGAGAGCTCTCCGACCTGCGGAAACGCGTCGAATCGCTCGAGCGCAGGCTTGCGGAAACCGAGCCAACTCCCGACCGGCGTAATTGAATAGCCGGGCAACTCACACAAGAGATCTCAGGAGGAACCGATGACACTGTCTCGACGCGGCCGCATCGCGGCGATCGCAGGAGGTGTGGTTGCGCTCGCGGTCATCGCTTTCATCGTCTTGAGGATCACGAGGCCCAGCGCGCTCCGAGCGATACCCGGCGTTGGCAAGGCCCTTGCGCCACCCCCTACTTGTCCACTGACCGGCGAGAAGCCCAAGAACGACAAGGTGCTCGACCGGCCCGCGCTCGCCATCAAGGTCGAGAACAACCCCGCCGCCTACCCGCTGTCCGGTCTCGAGAACGCGGACATGGTGTTCGAAGAGGTTGTCGAAGGTGGCTTGTCGCGGTTCATGGCCGTCTACCACTGCGGCGACGCATCGTCGGTGGGCCCGGTTCGAAGCACGCGCATCGTGGATCCCGCACTCATGATCCCGGCGACCAAGATCCTTGCCGATGCCGGGGGTAACGCCATCGTTCTCGCGCACCTCAAGAAGGAAGGGATCGTAAGCATCGACGAGAACGCGGCCGGGTCCGCGATGCACCGCGCCGACCGCCCCGGGTACTCGTTCGAGCACACGCTCTACGGCAACACGTCATTGCTACGCAAGCTGGGCGAGAAGAAGTACAGCGACACACCTCCGGACGGCTACTTCAAATTCGGCGACCTTCCGTCCGGCGGGAAGAAAGCGAAATCGATATCGATGACTTTCGAATCGTCCTCGTCGACGATCGGCTACACGTGGCAAGGCGGGCAGTACGTGCGCACGGATTCGGGGAACCCGCTCGTGTCCGAAACCGACGGCGGCAAGCAGATCGGCGTCGACAACGTGCTCATCGAGTTCCACACCGTCGACCTGTCGACGAAGCTGTCTGACGTCATTGGGACGCCCTCACCATTGATCAAAGATGAAACCGGCTCCAACAAGGCGGTCCTGTTCCGCGACGGCAAGGCGTTCGTCGGCAAATGGGAGCGGTCCTCGATCGACGACCCACCCACGTTCGTCACGAAGTCGGGTGACGACATGGTCCTGCACACGGGAACTACGTGGATAGAGCTGCTCCCAGACAAGAAGGGCGAGGTAAACGGGACCCTCTCGTTCTAGAAAAGGTCGGCGATCACCTCTGAAACGGGCTTACGGATCCCCGATACGAATGGGATCTCTACCTTCGTGTAGCGACGAGCTTCGGTCGCTCGCAACCGGCGGATGAGCTCGACGATCCGATCCGGAGAGTCCGCTTCGAAACAGAGGATCCATTCGTAATCCCCCAAACCGAACGCACTGGTGGTGTTGGCCAGCACGTCTGGATACTCCCGGCCCGCTTCACCGTGCACGCGCAGCAGTTGCCCTCGGACCGACGGTTCGAGCAAGTACCAGTCCGGCGTGCGAACGAAGGGGTAAACGCATATGAACTTCTTCGGGTCCTTTCCTTGCGCGAAAGCCGGGAGGTGGTCTGCAGCGAATTCGGCGGGGCGCACGAGACCTAGAAACATCTCGGTTTGAGTCAACGCGCGGCCCAGTTGGGTCCGGCGCAGAGCGATCGCGAAGTCCTGCACGTCGTCGGCGCCCCGAGCCACCCACCACAACATCAGATCCGCGTCCGCTCGGAATCCCTGTACCGAGTACGCCCCGCGGACAGTGACGCGGTCGCTCCATTCGTCGAAGAGAGCGACAACCTCTTTCGTCGCCACTTCGCGATCGATGTCTTCGAGGATCGCAGGATCAGACTTATAGACGGGGTAGGCAGCGAAAATGAGCTCGTCGGTCAACGAAAACCTCCTTGATCTGTCCCAGTCTATTTGGGCTGGAGCGAACGGATCGCGGCAGTCGCGGCCTGGCGACCTTGGGCGATGCAATCGGGGATACCCGACCCCCGGAGGCCCGCGCCGGCCACCATCACCCCAGGCGCGTCGCGGCGGAGAGCGTTCTCCGCATAATCGATCCGTTGGAGGTGTCCGACCGAGTACTGGGGCAATCCGCGGTTCCACCGGGTCACGTGTGTGCGGATCGGGGTGTCGTGAACGGCGAGCAGACGCTCGACGTCGTTGATCACTGCAGCGGACAGAACGTCGTCGCCGGTCTCGAGCGCCGGATCGCTCCCGGCCCGCCCTACGACGCACCGGAGCACCGATCTGCCGTCGGGGACGGAGCCCGGCCACTTCGTCGAATACCACGTGCACCCCGCGATGACTTGCTGAACGGAGCGTGACACCAGAAGTCCCGATGTCCCCTGGGGCGGCGAGAAGTCGAGGTGCTCGTAAACGAGAGCGACCGACGCGACCGACGCGTGCTCGATCGTTCTAAGTGCGGCTGCCGCTCCCCCCGAGACTCCATCGAGTAGGGGGGCGGCCACGTACGCGGGAGTGGCGACGATCACGGCTGCTGCTTCGATGGATCCTTGGTTTGTCGTGATCGTGTATCCCGACGCGCGCTCGAGTCGAATGGCCTCGGTCTCCATGCGAACGTCCACCGCGGGCAACCGGTCGCGAAGAGTTTCGATCACGCGGCCGAGCCCGCCACTCACCGTCAAGAAAGGTGGTCGTCCGTTATCGACCACGCCTTTCTTGGACGCCCGATCGAGACCGCGTATCACGCTGCGCGACGAATGAGCTACACCGAAGATCTGCGGCATTGCTGCGGCAAGGCTCATGTCCTCGACCCGTCCGGCCCGCGTCCCTGCCAGAAGGGGATCGACCACCTTGTCGAGTACTTGCCCACCGAAGCGGCGCGTGACGAAGGCAGCAACCGACACGTCATCGGTGATCCGCCCGGGAAGGAATAGATCTCTGCACGCCCGCAGGCGTCCTGCGATCGACAGTGAGTGCGCTCCCAACGCCGCTCCAACCGACGAAGGTAGCCCGTAGACGAACCCGGACGGCAGCCGGTGGACTCCGTCGCGATCGGCTATCACCGCTCCGAAGACCGCGGGGCTCACAAGCTCGTCGCCGAGTCCGATGCGTTCACACAACGAAACCGCATCCGGAGTGCGTGCGAGGAACGAGTCGGCACCGGTCTCGAGCGCGATCCCATCGAGATCGATCGTTGCGATCTTGCCGCCGAGCCTGTCCGACGACTCCAACAACACAACAGACGCACCGGGGCGATCTTCGAGGACGGCTTGCGCTGCGCTCAGGCCCGTGATGCCTCCGCCGATCACGACGACATCGGCGCTCGTGGCGGGGATCATCGGCTCTAAGACTGGAACGCGCGATCCACAACCGCGGCGAGGCAATCGAGGAAAGCAGGGTCGTCGTTGGGCGCCCGGGTTCTACGAAGCTCCAGTCCTAGCTCCTGAGCAAGGGCCTGAGCTTCGATATCGATGTCGTACAGAACCTCGAGGTGATCCGCGACGAAACCGCACGGGCACACGACCACACCGGCTGTCTCTCCGGTCGCGGCCACGTCGGCAAGGATCTGCAGGATGTCCGGCCCGAGCCACGGGTCCTGGGTTCGTCCGGCGCTTTGCCACCCGATCTGCCAGCGCTCGATACCGGCGCGCTCGGCGACCGCTTGTGCGGTCTCGCGCAGTTGATCGGCGTAGGGATCGCCCGATGCCAGGATCTTCTCGGGAAGGCTGTGTGCGGAGAAAACGACGAGGGAAGACTCCCGAGCCGGTACGGGAATGTCGTTCAGCGCACGCTCGACCTCGGTTGCCAGGTACCCGATGTAGCCGGGTTCGAGATGCCAGCTATCGATCATCTCGAGCTTGCCGGCCCAGCCCTGCTCGTCGGCTGCCACACGCACCCGGCTCTCGTAGTCGCCGATGCTCATCCTCGAGTAGTGCGGAGCGAGCACCAGTCCCACGGCCCGCTCGACCCCGTCGTCGCGCAGACGCCGAACCGCATCTGGGATGGATGGAGCTGCGTGCTTCTGGCCGAGGTAGGTCTTGACGTGGATCCGTTCTTCAACACCCAAGGCTTGTTCCTGGGTGATCTCCAACAATGGAGAGCGTCCACCGATGGCCCGGTAGCGATCGGTCAACTCTTCGAGGAGCTCGGGTGGAGGAGGCCGGCCCCTGCGGATGTCGGTGTAGTACGCGGCGACGCCGTCGAGGCTCTGCGGCGTGCCGTACGCCATAACGATGACGCCGCGCTGCTCCGTCACGGTCGGTCCCACGAATGTATGGCGGCGACGAGTCGGGTCAACAGCTCCGGATCGGTGTCGGGAAGAACACCGTGACCCAGGTTGAAGATGTGACGCGTTCCTCCTGTCGCTTCCAGGATCGTCCGAGCTTTTGCTTCGATGACGTCCCACGGGCCGAGCAGCGCCGCCGGATCGAGATTTCCTTGTAAGACCACCTGTGGTCCTAATCGCGCGCGAGCGGTCGCCATCGGAACCCGCCAGTCGATACCGACAACGTCCGCACCCGACCCCGCCATGAGATCCAGCAGCTGCGAGGTGTTCACCCCGAAGTAGATCTTGGGGACCCTTGAGCCGAGCCCCTCGAAGATCCTTTCGACCGCAGGTAACACGTACTCGCGGTAGTCGTCGGGATCGAGGGCGCCGATCCAGCTGTCGAACAGTTGCACGGCTTCCACTCCGTGCTCGATCTGCGCGCGCAGATACGCGAGAACCGATTCCGCAAGACGATCCATCAGCTTGTGCCACGTTGCCGGGTCCGAGTACATCAACGCTTTGGTCCGCGCGTGATCCTTAGAAGGGCCACCCTCGACGAGGTAGCTCGCCAGCGTGAACGGCGCGCCGCCGAAACCGATCAGCGGGACGGATAGCTCGCGCACCAAAATGTCGATCGTTTCGAGCACGTAGGGAACCCCAGCTACCGGATCCAGCGGTTGGATGCTTTCGACATCGGCCGCGGAACGCACCGGCCGGTCGACGACCGGGCCCGTCCCGGCGACGATGTCGACGTCGATCCCCATGCCCGCGAAAGGCACCACGATGTCCGAGAAAAGGATCGCTGCATCGACGCCGAGTCTGCGGACGGGCTGCATGGTCACCTCTGCTGCGAGGTCGGGAGTGCGGCACAGTGTCAAGATGTCGTTCGTCTCGCGTAGGGCGCGGTACTCGGGCAGGCTGCGACCGGCCTGCCGCATGAACCACACGGGAACGCGTTCGACCGGTTCTCCGCGGCAGGCTTTGAGAAAGTCGGAGTCGCTTAGGGCGCTGCCGATCGAACCGTCCTTTCGTGGAAGTGCGGGAATCCTAGAGG
>JAXDJM010000034.1:0-3185 GCA_034665605.1 Actinomycetota bacterium
GTCGAAAACGGTCCCATCGGTGAGCATCCCTACGTAATCGACCTTGACGGTGTCGCCCTTCTTGGCCTCTGTCCCCGTGCCGACCTTCACGTCCTCGTAGCGCAGCCCGTCGTCGAGGCAAGTCTGATTCGCCTGACACGCCGCTCCGAGCGGTGACCCAGTAGGCGCTCCACCGGCCGGGGTTTTGTTCGAGTCATTGCCGCCGCACGCCGCCAGCAACACCACGCAGGCACAAGCGAGACCTATCGTCTTGGAAACCATGGGCGGCAGATTACTTCGTGGCGTGAGCAATATGTGATGGACCAACCTCACCTTTATGCTCCGGCGGGCGAACACACGACGATCTATAGGAGGCACGGATGCCGGGGATGACCCCGACCGACCTGTTCGAGCTCACTTGGAGCGGCGACCCGCGCGTGTCGCCCGACGGCTCGACGGTCGCGTACGTAGTCACCACACTCGATGCAGAGACAAACGATTACCCCTCCGCCATCTGGGTGGCGAAACTCGACGGCTCGAGCGAACCGGTTCAACTAACGGCCGGCAACAAGCGTGACACCCAGCCCCGATGGTCGCCGGACGGGACGAAGCTCGCGTTCGGCTCGACGCGAGACAAGGATGTAACCCAGCTCTACGTCTTGGAACTGGACGGGGTCCGCTCCGAGAACGATGGAGTGTCCGTCCGTCGGCTAACGGACCTCGACGAAGAGGTAGCCGGATTCAAATGGTCTCCCGACGGCAGCCGGATCGCGTTCGAGTCGCGCGTCCGCGATGCGGCGTACGACGAAGAAAAAGACGAGCGGCGCGCGCCGCGCCGGATCACGCGCCTTCAGTACAAGTTGGACAACGTCGGGTGGACGACCGATCGGCGGCAGCACATCTTCGTCGTCGATGCGGCCGGGGACACGCCCGCGCTGCAACTGACGGACGGCGATTTCGAAGACGCCGACCCCGCGTGGTCGCCGGATGGCTCCAACATCGCATTCGTCTCGGGCCGCCACGACGATTGGGACATAGATCCGCACGTGGACGTCCACGTGATCCCATCCTCGGGCGGCGACCCCAAGCTTGTCGCGAGTAAAGATGGGATCGCGAGCCAGCCGTGCTGGTCGCCCGATGGCTCCAGGATCGCGTTCGAGTACACACCCGACGTGTGGAGCGAGCCACATCACGGCCAGATAGCGGTGGTTGCTGCGACCGGCGGAGACTTCTCGCTACTAACGGAGGCCCTCGACCGCAACTGCGCGGTCTACCCCCCGGTGCGCGGGCCGGTGTGGATCGGAGACACGATCTTCTTCCTAGTCGAGGATCACGGGAATGTTCAGCTGTATGCGATCGACGACAACGGAAGCTCTGCACCTCGCGTCGTAACAGACGGAGACGGGTGGGTCACCGGCTTCGACGTGACCCCGTCTGCAACGGTGGTAGCGCGAAGCGAGCCTCGACTCCCCGGCGAGATATTCGTCGGCGATCGCATGCTCACGCGCCACTCGACCCCGTTCACGACCGGCCGCGAGCTGATGGCCCCCGAGCGTTTCACGGCTAAATCTGCAGACGGCACCGAGGTCGAGGCTTGGATCGTGAAACCGGTTGGGCTCGAAGAGGGCAAGAAGTACCCGGTGCTTCTCACCATCCACGGTGGGCCCTTCACCCAATTCGGGAACAAGTTCTTCGACGAATTCCAGGTATACGCAGCCGCGGGCTACGCAGTCGTCTACTGCAACCCACGCGGGTCGTCCGGATACTCGGAGGAATGGGGCAGGGCGATCCGCGGACCGATCGCGGACGGGCCGGGTTGGGGAACCGTCGACTACGAGGACGTGATGGCCGCGATCGACACGGCCGTCGACCTCTATGAGTTCTGTGACTCCAAGCGCCTGGGGGTCATGGGCGGGTCTTACGGCGGATACATGACCTCGTGGATCGTCTCCCATACCGATCGATTCGCCGCCGCGTGCTCCGAGCGAGCGGTGAATAACTTCTTGTCCGAATATGGATCGAGCGACATCGGTTGGTGGTTCAAGGCGTACGTCGGCGCTTCCGCGTTCGAGGCTCCCGAAACGATGCTGAAGATGTCACCCTCCACGTACGCGGGCGATATCCACACTCCTCTTCTGATCCTGCACTCCGAGAACGATCTGCGATGCAACGTCGAGCAAGCAGAGCACCTGTTCACCACGCTTCGCCTACTGAAGCGCGACGTCGAATTCGTGCGCTTCCCTGCCGAAGGCCACGAGTTGACGCGCTCCGGCTCGCCGGCTCATCGCGTGATGCGCTTCGAATGTGTTCTCGACTGGTTCGATCGCTACCTCAAACCCGCGGTCAGCTAGAGCTTCCGAGCCGAAACCGAGGTCGCAGCGCCCGGTAAACGAGCAGCGCGATCCCGATCATCAACGCTACGGGGATAACGAAGCCGGCCGCGACGACCACGCTCGAAACGACATTGACGGAAAGGTCCTTCGCGTGAGTCCATGCTCTCGCGATGGTCGACGCTGGTCGGGCGGGGGCAGCGCCGGCTTCCGTTAGGGACACCGAGATCGTGCTGAATGCCGTCTCGTTGTCCAGGTAGCGGATCCGTCCCTTCAGCCGCTCGATCGTCAGCTGCACGCCTTCGAGTTGCTGCTGCACCCTGATCGTGTCCTCGATCGTCCGCGCTCGATCCATCAGCCTCAGCAACACTTGCTCCTGGGCAGAGGCGTTACGCAGTCGGGCTTTGAGATCGATGAATTCTTGGGACACATCGTGTCCGCTTACCGATTGGTTGGTCACGTGCCCCAGTTGCTGGAGCGCCGAAAGAGTTGCTTCGAACTCGGACGCTGGTACCCGAAGGGAGACCGAGCCACTCTTCGCGTCGGTTCCGCCGAAGTCGGTCGACACGACGTAACCGCGATGTCCTTCGGCAGTCGTCCCCACCGAGTGCACGGCTTCTTGGATGTGACCGCGGTCCACCCGGACCGACAGCGACGCGTTCTTGATCACGCGGGGGCCGATCTCGGGGATGTTGGCGGCGGTACCGATCGAACCCCCGCTCTGGGCCGACACCGCACCGTCGGCGTTGGCGGGGGCGAAGGGCGCGTGAGGCGCGGCTACGACCTTGCCGCTCGCCACCTGCTCGTTCGCTCCGCCTCGGGTCGCGCCTGCGACCGCCGAATAGTCAGTGGCCGCGCCGGAACACGCGGCCAGTC
>JAXDJM010000035.1:0-6180 GCA_034665605.1 Actinomycetota bacterium
GGCGATCTCGTTCGGCACCGGTGCCGACGCCGACGTGCGAGCCCACGACTTCTCCTTCACTTCGTCGCGGAGCACATTCGGGATCACCACCCCCAAAGGCGAGATCTCGGTCGACACCGCCCTGATCGGCGGCTTCAACGTGAGCAATTGCCTTGCGGCCGCGGCAGTGGCGTTGCAAGCGGGCATCTCGCTGACCTCGATCGAAAGCGGTCTTTCTTCGGTCGATTCGGTGCCGGGTCGTTTCGAAGTGATCGACGAGGGTCAGCCGTTCACCGTCGTCGTCGACTACGCGCACACACCCGATTCGTTGGACAACGTGTTGCGCGCGGCTCGCACTGTGTCGCGCGACGGTCGAGTTGTGTGCATCTTCGGTTGCGGAGGCGATCGCGACCGTTCGAAGCGTCCGCTGATGGGCGCGGTGGTCGCACGGCTGGCCGACGTGTGTGTGGTGACCTCTGACAATCCACGGTCGGAAGATCCGTCCGCGATCGTCGGGGAGATCCTCGAAGGAATAAGTGCCGAGCGGGCCGACGGCGCCGACATCGTAGACGTCGACCGACGTGCCGCGATCGGAGCGGCTCTCGGACTGGCCCGGGATGGCGACGTCGTTGTCATCGCGGGTAAGGGCCACGAGACCGGCCAGGAATTCGCAGAAGAGACGCTTCCGTTCGACGATCGGATCGTTGCTCATGAGGCGCTCAACGCGATGGGCTTCGCGAAATGACCAACATCATGCTTGCAGGCCTCGTCGCGTTGGTAACGACGCTTCTAGGCACGCCGGTTGCGATCCGTCGCTTCAGGAGTCGCGGGTGGGGCCAACTGATCCGCGAAGAGGGCCCCAAGGCTCATTACGAGAAGCACGGCACGCCGACGATGGGCGGGTTGGTGATCCTTTTCGGGACCATCATTGGCTATCTCGTCGGGCACGTGGGAACCGGCGGCATCACTCCGTTCCGGGATTCGGGGATCCTCGCGATGCTCACGATCGTCGCTCTCGCGTGCCTCGGGTTCGCCGACGACTTCATCAAGATCCGCAAGGCGCGCTCGTTGGGACTCCAGTCGCGAGCGAAGTTCATAGGCCAGCTGGCGATCGGTGCGGTCTTTGCCGTCGCGGCAGTGCACGTCATCGGGCTGAAGACGGATATCTCCTTCTTCCGTGCGACGACGCTGGACATCGGGGTGGTCTTCTACGTGTGGATCTTCCTGATGATCGCTGCTTCGTCCAACGGTGTGAACCTCACCGACGGGCTCGACGGACTGGCCGTGGGCTCTGCCGCTCAAGTCCTTGCGGCCTTCGTCGTTATCGGGTTCTGGGAGTTCAGGCACCCGGTGTTCTACGAATGGCACCAAACGGGATCGGATCCCTTCGAGCTGGCGATCGTCGCGGCGGCGCTGTTCGGGGCGTGCGCCGGTTTCTTGTGGTGGAACACGGCCCCGGCCAAGATCTTTATGGGGGATACCGGCTCGATCATGCTCGGCGGTGCGATGGCGGTCCTCGCCGTTCTGCTCAATACGCAATTGCTGTTGATCGTGATGGGTGGTCTCTACGTCGTGGAGACGCTATCGGTCATCGTGCAGGTGGCGGTGTTCAAACGAACCGGGAATCGCGTGTTCTTGATGGCTCCGATCCACCACCATTTCGAACTGGCCGGCTGGCCTGAGTTCACCGTCATCGTTCGATTCTGGGTCTTGTCGGGACTATCCGTCGCGTTCGGTGTGGGTCTCTTCTACGCGGACTTCATCTCCAAGGGCGGCCTCAAGTGAACCTGGACGGAAAGCGTGTGCTCGTATGCGGTCTCGGCATCAGCGGCGCGGCTGCCGCACGCGCGTTGCTGGCGCGCGGAGCGCGGGTCTCGGTCGTCGACGACTCGGATTCCGAGCCCGTTCGTCGAACGGCTGCGGAATTGCAGCGCGCGGGAGCAGGCGTCTTCGTAGGCGAACATCCGCCGATAAGCGGATTCGACCTCGCGATCCTGAGCCCCGGAATCTCACCGGACGCGTCGATCGTCTCCGAGCTCGGTGCCGCGGGCGTCGAGGCATGGAGCGAGATCGAGCTCGCCTACCTGCTCGCGTCGTGCGACTTCCTTGCGGTCACCGGAACCAACGGGAAGACGACAACGACTTCGTTGCTGGCCTCGATGCTGGCCGAAGCGGGCGTAGAGGCGCTGGCAGCAGGCAACATCGGCACGCCGTTGATCGACGCGATCTCCCGCGTGGGGACCGGCGGCGCGGTCGTTGTCGAGGTATCGAGCTTTCAGCTTGCAACCATCCGTAGCTTTCGGCCCGTCGTAGCGGTCATCCTCAACATCGCTGAAGATCACACCGACTGGCACGGTTCTTTCGACGCTTACGCCGCTGCGAAAGGACGCATCACCGAGAACCAAGGACCAGAAGACAAGCTCGTTTACAACGCGGACGACGAGGTTGTATCGGCACTTGCGGCTACCGCAACGGCGACGACGATCCCTTTCTCCACGTTGTCGGCCCCCCCAGAGGGAGTCGGGATCTCCGGGGGTGCAGTTGTTGCGCGAGGAGAGCGGGTGATGGACGTCGACGAGATCCCGTTGCCCGGCCGGCCCGGGCTCGAGGACGTCTGCGGAGCGGCGGCTGCGGCGATGGCCTACGGAGTCGACCGCGCGAGCATCGAGCGAGCCGTGCGTTCCTTCCGTCCGCTGCCGCATCGCCTCCAGACGATCGCGGTGACCGACCAGATGATGTTTATCGACGATTCCAAAGCCACGAACCCACATGCCGCCCGAGCGGCCGTGCGCGAGCTGACGGACGTCGTGCTGATCGCCGGGGGCCGTAGCAAGGGCATCGACCTCGAGGTGATGGCCGACATGGTTCCGCCGGTGGTTGCTGTGGTCGCGATCGGGGAGTCCGCGGCCGAGATCGAGAGGGTGTTCTCGGGACTCGTCCCCGTCGAGCGCGCGGCCTCGATGCAGAGCGCGGTCGAGAGCGCGGTTAAGAGATCTGTGCCCGGAGGATCCGTCTTACTTTCGCCTGGGTGTGCGAGCCTGGACATGTACGAGAGCTACGCAGCGCGTGGCGAGGACTTCGCCCGCGCCGTTCGCGCGCTGCTGGCGTCGGACCTGGAAACAGAGTGGCAAGGCCGGTAAGCGGAATGGGAGCCGGGTATGGCGACACAGACTGAGAGGCTCGGTAGGTCGCGGACGCGGCAAACGCGCACGCGTGCCTCGGTCACCCGGCTGCGTCCGAGCCATCCGGCGGTTCTTCTGAGCATCGTCACAGGCTCGCTGGTCCTCCTGGGCCTGATCATGGTGCTCTCGGCGTCGTCGGTCACCTCGTTCGCTCAATACGGATCCTCTTTCTCGGTTTTCAACAAGCAACTCGTATGGACGGTTCTCGGTGTCGCCGGGTTCGTGCTGTTCGCGCGGCTCGATTACCACCGGTTGCGCGGCTTCGGATACGTCCTGATGGCGGTGTCGATGCTCATGTTGTTCGCCGTCTTGGTGCCGGGGATCGGGGTTACGGTCGGCGGTAGCGCCCGCTGGCTCGCTTTCGGTCCTCTCTCCGTCCAGCCATCGGAGATCACGAAGCTGGCGCTGATCCTGTTCGCCGCCGATGTCTTCTCCCGAAAAGACGAGCGCAGTTTCGACTCGTTCAGCCACACCGTGCTACCGATGCTTCCGGTCCTCGTGATCGTGGCGGGCTTGATCATGCTGCAGCCGGATCTCGGGACGACCGTGATCGTCGGGTCGCTGGGTTTGGGGATGCTGTTCATCGCCGGGGCTCCACTGGCTTATCTGTTCCCGCTCGCCACGTCGGGATCGGTTATCGCTTTGACCGCCGCGTTGATCGAGCCGTACCGGCGCGACCGGATCCTGTCTTTCCTTCATCCGTGGCGAACTCCGCTGACGACCGGTTATCAGACGATCCAATCCTTGATAGCGATGGGCACGGGGGGTTGGGTCGGGGTCGGTCTCGGCGCAAGCCGGCAGAAGTGGTCATTCGTGCCGAACGCGCACACGGACTTCATCTTCGCGATCCTCGGCGAAGAGATGGGCCTGCTCGGGAGCCTGGTCGTGCTGGGAACCTTCGCTTTCATCGCCTATCTGGGGATCAAGGTTGCACGCAGCGCGCCCGACCGTTTCGGGATGTTGACTGCCGCGGGCATCACGATCTGGTTGGTCGTACAGGCTCTGGTGAACATGGGGGCCGTAACCGGCGCCATGCCCATCACGGGTGTGCCGCTTCCGCTGGTGTCGTTCGGCGGAACGTCTCTCGTCATCTCGTTGGTAGGGATGGGGATCCTCGTCAGCATCGCCCGCCAGGCACGCATCGCAGCGCCGGCGCGCTCGCGGCGCAGAGCGGCGCGGCCCGCTGGAGGCAGATGAAAGTTGTCATCGCTGGAGGGGGCACTGCGGGCCACGTCAATCCTGCGCTGGCGGTGGCCGAGGCGATGAGCGGACACTCGGTGACTTTCGTCGGTACGACGACGGGCGCCGAGGCCAAGCTCGTCCCGCAGCGTGGTTTCGCACTCGATCACATCGATGTTGCAGGGTTCGATCGGGCGCGTCCACTGCAGTTTCCGGTCGTGGCCTTACGTGCCGCGGGAGCCTTTCGACGCGCGCGTTCGATCCTCGGCGCGCGCACGCCCGATGTCGTCCTTGGGATGGGCGGGTACGTAAGTCTTCCCGTGGTTGCCGCCGCGCGGTCGGCTCGGATCCCCGTCGTCGTGCACGAGCAGAACATCGTGCTCGGCCTCGCGAATCGGATCGGGCGCATCGCGGCTCGCCGCGTCGCCGTCTCATTCGAAGACACACTTGCGACCGTTGGAGACAAGGGGGTCTTCACCGGCAACCCCGTTTTGCCGGAGATCGTGTCGGCCGATCTCGGATCTGCACGCGCCCGGGGGATGGATCGCTTCCGACTCGATCCCGCTCGCAAGACCGTTCTGGTGTTCGGAGGGTCCCAGGGTGCGACCACGATCAACGAGGCTGCGCGCGGCATCGTCGACCTGTGGGCGGATCGCGACGACGTGCAGGTCGTTCACGTCACGGGTTTGCGCAATCCGCCCGTCGAGGTCGCGGCCTCCGGTCTTCTCTACCGATCGGTGTCTTTCGTCGACGACATGGTCGAGGCGTATGCGATCGCGGATGTGGCCCTTTGTCGTGGGGGAGCGACGACGGTGGCGGAACTGGGTGTCATCGGTCTGCCCTCGGTGATCGTGCCCTATCCACATCACAGAGACCGCCAGCAGGAGCTCCACGGGCGCGTTCTCGAGCGTGCGGGCGCTGCGGTCGTCGTCGAGGATGCCGAAGCAACGCCGGAACGCGTGGCCGCCGCACTGGACGGGTTGCTCCACGATGCGGATCGTCTGTCCCGGATGAGCGCTGCTGCGCGGTCGTGGGGCAGGCCCCACGCGGCCACTGCGGTTGCCGAGGTTGTCGAGGCCGCCGCATGAATCTCGACGATGCACGCCGGATCCATTTCGTCGGGATAGGAGGGGCCGGCATGTCGGCGATCGCCAAGGTCTTGCTGGAGCGGGGCAAGACGATCTCTGGCTCGGACCTCAAAGAGTCGAGAGCGGCACGTGGGCTCCATTTCATGGGGGCCGACATCCACATCGGGCACTCGGCGGCACTCGTCGAGGGAGCCGATGTGGTCGTCGTCTCGGCGGCCATCCCAGACTCCAATCCAGAAGTCGTCCGCGCGCACGAGCTCGACATCCCGATCATGACGCGCGGTCGGGCATTAGCGGCATTGCTTCAGGGCTCCAAGGCCATCGTCGTGGCAGGCACGCATGGGAAAACGACGACGACGTCGATGATCGTCTCGATCTTCCGTCACGCGGGGTTGGACCCGAGCTATCTCGTCGGCGGTGGTCTGAACGATTCCGGTACCAACGCGCGCTCTGGGTCCGGTGAGTTCACGATCGTCGAATCGGATGAAAGCGATGGCTCTTTCTTGCTCTTGGAGCCTTTCATAGCGACCGTCACCAACGTCGAGATAGATCACGTCGACTACTGGTCTTCGTTGCGCGAGCTCGAGGACGCGTTCGTCCGTTTCCTGCAGAACACTCGCGACGACGGTGCGATCGTCGTTCCGTGCGACCGTCCGGCGCTCCTCGGGGCGGCCCAGGCGGCGGCGTCGACGGTCCTGAGCACCGGGGATGGGGGAGATGTTGCCGCCACCGCTCCAACCTTTGATCAGAGC
>JAXDJM010000036.1:0-7392 GCA_034665605.1 Actinomycetota bacterium
TCCTAGAGGTTGCTCGCGTTTGCTAGACCGGCGCCTAATGTTCCGAGGTGACCTTCGATGCGATCGTTCTTGCAGGGGGCTCCGGTGCTCGCTTAGGGGGCCGTGACAAAGCGACGATCGAGATAAACGGCAGAACCCTTCTCGATCGCGCGCTGGCCGCCGTCGCGCAGGCCGGCACGGTCATAGTTGTCGGACCTCGTCACGAAACGACGCGTGATGTTGGGTGGCTCCGCGAGGAGCCTGCCGGTTCGGGCCCGGCTGCAGCCGTCGGTGCCGCCCTCGATCGCGTGCGCGAGGATCTTGTCGTAGTTCTTGCGGTCGACCTGCCATTGATCACATCGACCCACATCGACCGGCTCCTCGACGCGGTCGGAGATAAAGAGGGCGCGTGCTTCGTGGACGACGAGGGTCGAGATCAACCGCTTGCCGCCGTCTACCGTAGCGATGCACTCAGAGCCGCGGCGGTGCGCGACTTGCGCGATGCGTCGGTCCGGTCACTCATCGGCCAGTTGGATCTGGCACGGGTGGTCGAGTCCGCGGCGACCTTCGATTGCGATACTCCCGAGGACGTTCACACGATCGAAGCGATGGAGGCACAGCATGTTCGATGAGTGGATCGATGAGGTTTGCAGGTTGCTCGGCATCGACGAAGCGATCGACGTCGACGTTCCTCTAAACGTCGCGCGTGACGTGGCGCATCAGGTCGAACGGCGCGCTGCGCCGGTGACGACCTTTCTCATAGGGCTGGCCGCCGGCCGCGCCGCCGACCGCGCGACCACGGCTCGGACACTCGCCGTGCAGGTTCAGGAGCTTGCCGCGCGTTGGGGCTCGCCGGAGGGCGGCCGCTAAGACTTCCGTTCCAGAAGCGCCGACATCAGTTTCTGATACTGGATCAGATGACGGGGGCCCAAGAAGTTGTCGCGCACGCGGTCGCGAGCTGCAGCACCCATCTGTTCGGCCCGGTCGGGGTCGTCCAGTAACGCCTTCACGTCGCTGCCGTACTCGTCCAGGTCGGTGGGATCGTCCACGAGCAACCCGGTCTTTCCATCTTCGATCTGATCCTGTATCCCACCGATCCGCGACGCGACCACTGCGCGTCCTTTCCACATCGCTTCGGCAACCGTCAAGCCGAAGCCCTCGGCCAGGCTCTTCTGCACGACGACATCGGCTCGACGCTGCATCGCGTTGACGATCGCCGCGTTCTCGTCGCCATCGTCCATCGGGATCATCGCCAGGTGCACCCGATCGCGAGCCGACGCTGGTAGCTCGGACCAAGCCTGGTACACCTCCTCGAGCACTTGCGCGCCTTCGGGATCGTCGGCTACTGCCTCCACAGAGGGCCCGGCGACGATGAGGTGGACGTCGTCGTCTGCGATGCCGTCGACGAAACCCTGCATGACACCTAGTGGATCCTTCAGACGATCCCAGCGCGAGACCTGAAGGACGATGCGGCAATCGGCCGGTGGAGACTCGCCGCCGTCGCGGTACACCACCTTGCGCGTGCAGCGGGCCGTAGAACCGTCGACCAACGAATACACGGGTTCGGCATCCGAGCCGACCTGCGTCACGCCCGCGGCGCTCAATATCGCGTTCACCTGATCGGGAGACATGTCTTGGTTCTTCGGTGAGAACGCATCTATCGAGGGCGGGATGACCGAGACTCTGCTTCGATCTAGGCCTTCCCATTCGAACGCCTGTCGCGAGAAGACGTACGCGTCGACGTCTCTTATGTAAGGGATGAGGAAACGCCACGCGTCCTGTGCCAGTCGGTTCGGTACGTCCACTCCGACGTGGCAGCGCCAGATGACTACCGCACCGCGCTCCAGCAGTGCCGAGGCCAATCCCGCGGTCTGAGGGTCGTGGAGCAGCACGACGTCCCCCGGCCGGACCTTTTCGCTCAGCTCGGAAGCGTTGGGCTCCAGGGTCTGTTCGTAGATCGCTTTCTCTTCCGCACCCAGTCCACCCCCGTCTCCCTTGGAGCCGTGGAGGTGGTTGTGGATCCTCTTGGTCACTGAGAAGAAATCTGCGCCGCCTGAGATGACCACCCAGCGGGCATCGATGCCCGCACCTCGAGCGCGAGCGATCAGCGAGCGCAGCATCTCGGCAACGCCTCCGCCCCGGGCCGTCGAGTTCACGTTCCACACGATCCGGCCCTCGAAGGCCTCCCGGCCCTTTACGACCGCCGCTTCAAACTCCCGGAATCTCTCGGGGGGGAGGACCTCTGCGAATCTGTCGTAGGGGAGCGGCTCGATCGGGACGTCGTTGACCTTCACGGTCGGCCTTTCTCTATCGGCGTGAGTTTCGGTGAAGATATCGGGATGCCCAAGCTTTTTGGAACAGACGGCATCCGAGGGGTTGCCAATCGTGACCTGACCCCCGATCTGGCGCTCGTCGTCGGCCGGGCCGCCGGCCGCGTTCTTGGCGGAGCCGGGAAGGCCATCGTGGTGGGGCGCGATACGCGCATGTCGGGACCGATGTTGGAAGCGGCCCTGGTCGCCGGCCTGTGCTCGTCCGGCACCAACGTGCTCACGTCGGGGATCGTTCCCACCCCTGCGATCGCGTTCCTGACGCTTCAAGAGAGAGCCGCCGGTGGGGCCGTTGTCTCGGCT
The DNA here is from genome assembly GCA_034665605.1 of Actinomycetota bacterium. Taxonomy (GTDB): domain Bacteria; phylum Actinomycetota; class CADDZG01; order CADDZG01; family WHSQ01; genus JALZGD01. The sequence goes on from JAXDJM010000036.1 coordinate 2,610, forward strand.
TCACACAACCCCGTCGACGACAACGGGATCAAGTTCTTTTCGAGTGACGGGACGAAGACGAGCGCTGCAGCCGAGTCAGACATCGAATCGCAGATGGAGGCCGAGAGCGAACTTCCGGTGGGGGATGGGGTGGGATCCGCAAACTCTGTGCGGGATCCGGAGGACCGCTACATCGAGCATGTGGTCGGAGCGATCGACGGTTCCCTGGATGGGCTTTCCGTCGTTCTCGACTGCGCTTTCGGCGCTGCGTACTCGGTAGGCCCCCAAGCATTCGAGCGGGCGGGCGCGACCGTCAGCGCGATAAATGCGGCTCCCGATGGGTCTCGCATCAACGTCGATTGTGGCTCGACATCTCTGGAAGGTCTTCGAAACGCGGTGCTCGAGAAGGGAGCCGCGCTCGGTCTTGCGTTCGACGGCGATGCCGATCGTGTGCTTGCCGTTGACGAGAAAGGCGAGATCGTCGATGGAGACCGCATCGTTGCCATGTGCGCTCTCGATCTTTCGTCTCGGCAGGAACTGACCAACGACGTCGTCGTCGCTACGGTCATGGCGAACCTCGGCTTCCACAGGTTCTTAAAGGGCCACGGGATAGACGTGATAGCCGCACCGGTTGGAGACAAGTTCGTGGCCGAGGCGATGGCAGACAGTGGGGCGGTGTTGGGCGGCGAGCAGTCCGGCCACGTCATCTTCGCCGCGCATTCGACGACCGGCGATGGGGTGCTCACCGGGCTGAAGGTCGCGCGGCTCGTTGCAAGCTCCGGCGAGCAGCTGTCCACCCTCGCCCACGCGTACGAACCGTTCCCGCAAGTGTTGATCAACGTCCCGGTCAAAGATCGTGCATCGCTCGAGACCGCCGACGACATCTGGGAGCAGGTTAGAAGCGTTCAGGCCCGGCTCGGAGACGATGGGCGGGTGCTCGTCCGATCGTCGGGCACCGAGCCGCTCGTGCGGGTAATGGTCGAGGCAGCGGACGAATCGGCTGCGTCGCAAGCCGCAGGGCAGCTCGCAGACGCCGTGCGCGAGCGCCTCGCCTGACCCAGATTTCTCTGGAGTTGCCCTTCAGGGGCCGATATCCTTTGCACTGGTAGAGGAGCAGCACCATCGGATCTAGCGCCAGGACTCGGCTCAGGAGGGGCCGAGTCGACGAGGTAGGGGATCTCGGAAGGCCGTAAAGGCCTACTCGGCGGGTGACCCTCGGCCGGCCACGGTCGTGACGGTGCCGACAAACCCCGGGAGCGATCCCGGGTCACAAACCGGCATCGAGGTGGCCCTCTCCCTATACCAGCGCGCGCGATGGTGCGCGTGCCATACAGACAGGGGGAATGCCCATGTGCGGCATCGTCGGCTATGTCGGCGACTCGGACGCGTTACCGGTATTGCTGGACGGGATGCGCAGGTTGGAATACCGCGGTTACGACTCTGCAGGCGTAGCGGTCGTGCACGACGGCCACATGGCCGTTGAGCGCAGAGCGGGGCAGCTGGCCGAGCTGGAGAACGCGTTGGTCTCGGCGAACTTGCCGGGGGGGCTCGGCATCGGACACACGCGCTGGGCTACGCACGGAGCACCCAGCGACGAAAACGCGCACCCACATCGCGACTGCACCGGCCGCATCGCGGTCGTCCACAACGGGATCATCGAGAACCACGACGTCCTGCGCCGAGAGCTGGCGGGCCGGGGACACAAGTTCGTTTCACAAACCGACACGGAGGTAGCGGCACATCTGCTCGAGTCGATCGTGGCGGAACGATCGTGCTCGCTGCGAGAGGCCATGGTTGAAGCGGTGGCCCGCCTGGAGGGAGCATTCGCTCTGGTTGCGATAAGCCTCGACGAACCGGACCGGATCATCGTTGCGCGGCAAGAGCCACCTCTGATCGTCGGTGCAACCGAGACCGTTGGTCTCGTCGGGTCCGACATCCCAGCTCTCATCGGGCACACGCGTCGCGTGATCCCCCTCGACAATCGCCAGATCGCCGAGGTGGGGGCCGGATACGTCCGCGTCTTCGACTTCGAGGGCAATGAGGTCGAGCCGGAGATCGTCACGGTCGACTGGGATCTAGAAGCCGCCGAGAAGGGTGGCTTCGAAGACTTCATGTTGAAGGAGATATTCGAGCAGCCGGAGGCGGTACGAAACACGATCAGAGGTCGCGTCGATGCACAGGGGCGCATAAGCCTCGACGACGCGCGGTGGGACGCATCGGTCATCAAGGAGATCGACAAGGTCGTCGTGGTGGCGTGCGGCACTTCTTTCCACGCCGGCATGGCCGCCAAGCACTCGATCGAACACTGGACCCGTATCCCCGTCGAGCTCGATCTTGCTTCCGAGTTTCGTTATCGCGATCCGGTATTAGACGAGCGTTCCTTGGTCATCGGGATCGCACAGTCGGGCGAGACGGCCGACACCCTCGCTGCCATCAGGTTCGCAAAGGAGATGCGCGCTCACGTGGTGGCCGTGACGAACGTAGTCGGCTCGTCGATCACGCGCGACGTCGACGGCGTTCTGTTCACTCACGCGGGCCCCGAGATAGGTGTAGCCGCGACCAAGACGTTTTTGGCACAGCTGGTTGCGCTGAACCTCTTCGCGCTCTACCTGGCACAAGAGCGTGGATCGATGGAACCCGAAAAGATCGCCGAAACGATCGCGGCGATACGCAGGCTTCCAGATCAGATCGAGGAAGTCCTCGCGATACAGGGCGAAGTGCAGCGTGCCGCGAAGCGATACGCGGACGCGCGCGATTTCATCTTCATCGGACGAGGCGTCGGGATGGCCGTTGCGATGGAGGGCGCGCTGAAGCTGAAGGAGATCTCCTACATCCACGCGGAGGGCTATGCGGCCGGCGAGCTCAAGCACGGCGCGATCGCTCTGATCGAGCCCGGCGTTCCCGTCGTCGCCGTTCTCACCGGACAAACCCTCTACGACAAGATGCTCGCGAACGTCGAAGAGGTTCGCGCTCGCGGAGCCGACACGCTGTTGGTCGCGCCGCAGGGCGACGAGCGTGCCCGGTCGTTGGCTAACGAGATGTTCGAGATCCCCACCACCAAGCCACTGTTGACGCCGATCCTGGACACGGTGGCACTCCAGCTGCTCGCGTACTTCGTTGCCAAAGAGAAGGGTTTGTCGCCGGACAAACCGCGCAATCTCGCCAAGAGCGTGACCGTCGAGTAGTCATGTGGGGGGCTATTGCTCACCCTCCGCCGCCTGCCTGGAATGACCGCCAACTAGGCTTATCTATATGAAAGCGTTGCCGACGCCTCGCGAGATGGCGATTGCCGATCAAGCCACGATCGCGTCCGGCGTGCCTGCGACCGTGCTCATGGAGCGTGCCGGTTCTGCAGTTGCTCGCGCCACGCTCGAGGTCGTGGGCGGTCGCTATGGGAAGAGGGTCGCCGTCGTTTGCGGTACTGGGAACAACGGCGGCGACGGCTTCGTCGCGGCCCGCATCCTTCATCGTGAGGGATGCGCCGTTCGCTGCATCGTGGTCGGCGACTTGGAGAGCGTGAAGGGTGCAGCCGCGCATCACCTCGGCCTGATGCGCACGCGCGGCGTTAGCGTCGAGGCGCTGGGAACGGATGGGCTGAAGGCAGACGCCATCGTCGACGCGATCTTCGGCACCGGCTTTCACGGGACCGCGGAAGGCGCGGCGGATGCGGCCATACGCGCCTTGGATGCTGAGACCGCTCCGGTCGTCGCTGCGGACATCCCTTCCGGCCTCGACGGGCTTACGGGTCGGGCACAGGGACCGGCGGTGCACGCGGCGATCACCGTGACGATGGGTGCAAGAAAGCTCGGCCTCGCCATCGAAGACGGCCCCCAACACGCGGGCCGGATCGATGTTGCGGACATAGGTATCCCGCAACCCACGACGATGAACTACTTGCTCGACACCGACGACGTCATCGAGTTCATGCCGCAGCGCAATCCGGCGGATCACAAACGTTCGGGAGCGTCGGTTTTGATACTCGCGGGGTCCGACCCCGTGCCGGGAGCACCGATGCTGGCCGCACGTGCAGCGGGACGGATGGGAGCCGGTTACGTGACTCTTGCATCGACGTCGAAGGCGATCGAAGCTGCCGCGGTTCGGCTCCCCGAGGTGCTTAAACACATCTGTTCCCCCGGCGACCACCTTGGCCCCGAAGCTCTCGACGAACTGAAAGGCCCGCTCGAATACGCGACCGTTCTTGCAGTCGGTCCGGGACTGGGCGAAGGCTCCGATCAGCGGGCCCTGGTCGAGCGCATCTTGGGCGAGATCGACATACCGATCGTGGTGGACGCCGATGGACTGAACGTACTGGCCGGCAACACCGAGTTGTTGCGTCGCCGGTCGGACGAGGGCCGGAAGACCGTCATCACCCCACACCCCGGGGAACTTGCGAAGCTGCTTGCATCGAGTGTCGACGACGTGCAAGGCGATCGCCTGGCGGCGGTGCGCGAGGCGTCATCTCGATTCGGATGCATCGTCGTCCTCAAAGGCCATGGAACGCTCGTCGCCGACGGTGCCGAGCAAGTTGTGGCGGTCAACCCGACGGGGGGTCCGGTACTCGCAACCGCGGGGACGGGAGACGTTCTCACCGGCGCGCTCGCGGCCCTGTTTACTCGTGCCGAAGGCTCTGTTTTCGGCCGGGCGTGCGCCGCCGTGTATCTCCACGGGCTTGCAGGCGACATCGTGGCCGCAGAGCGCGGTTCGGTAGGGGCGCTCGCGTGGGACGTTGCGGAGTCCCTACCCGCCGCGATCGCAACGATCGGAGCGAGCGCGTGACCGGCTATTCGATGACGGAGATCCAACA
>JAXDJM010000037.1:0-5322 GCA_034665605.1 Actinomycetota bacterium
TGCGGGGACCACAAGAGTGGCGGCCTGGCACGAGTGCACGTCTTGCGACATCCGGTTTTTCTCGCATCGGCGCGACGGCGTTACCGGGCGTCAGGCAGGGGTCGTGGCGCTCACGGGTGCCGCCGGCTCTCGATGACCATCGCCGCCAACCTCGCCGCGGTTCGGGAACGGATCGCTGCGGCGGCCCGGCGAGTGGACCGAGATGAGTCCTCGGTCACTCTGGTTGCCGTCTCCAAGACGTTCGGCCTCGACGCGATCGAAGGCGCGCTCGCTGCGGGGATCACCGACCTTGGCGAGAACCGCGCTCAAGAGTTCAAACAAAAGGTCGCGGTGGTGGGGCAGCGCGCGCGGTGGCACTTCGTCGGTCACCTACAGACCAACAAGGTACGCAACGTTGCCGGCGTCAGCGCGCTGATCCACTCCGTCGATCGATTCGGACTGGCCGAAGCGATCGCGCGTAGAGCCTCTGCGATGGATGTCGTTCAAGACGTCTTGATCGAGGTGAACGTCGCGCGCGATCCGAAAAGACATGGTGTCGAGCCCGCGCGTGCCATCGCCCTGGCCGCCGAAGTCGAACGGCTCGGATCGGTGACCGTGCGGGGGCTGATGGGGATGGCCCCGTTCCTCGACCGGCCCGAGGACGCGCGGCCCTTCTTCGTAGAGCTTCGCGAGCTGGGTGAGACTCTCCAACCCGAGCTCGGCCGAGACGTTCACCTCTCTATGGGGATGACGCGGGATTTCGAAGTTGCGATCGAAGAGGGGGCCACGATGGTGAGGGTCGGCGAGGCCATCTTCGGAGCACGCCACCCCAGGTAACTAAGCGTGTGCCGGAACCTGTGGCACGACACGGGATATCCTGCCCGTTATGGCCGGAGTCTGGCGCAAGACCCTCATCTATCTAGGGCTCGTAGAGGACGACGAGCTCGACGATTACGCGTACGACGAGTACGAATCCGACCAGCCCGACCCCAAGCCCTCGGTGCGACGGCTCAACCACGAATCGGCGGGACGCAACGAGGCTGTGGTCCGGCCCATGCGCAGCGCCCCTCCGGCGTCCGGCATGCACCTGGTCCATCCGAGCTCTTTCAACGACGCGCAAGAGGTCGGGGACAAATTCCGGGACGGGGTATCGGTGATCATGAACCTCCAGGCCACCGACGACCACCTCGCGCGTCGCCTCGTCGACTTCGCAAGTGGGCTTGCCTATGGCCTCGGTGGCTCGATCCAGCCGGTCGCGGACAAGGTCTTCTTGGTCACCCCTGCCGGGATCCACGTCTCTGCCGAGGAGCGGAGGCGCTTCCTCGAAGAGCGAGGGTTCTTCAACCAAGCCTAGAGACGGCTCACTGAGTGGATATCGGCTGCATCCTTATCTATCTGGTCGCGGTCTACAGATGGATCCTGTTCGCTCGGATCATCTTCGGCTGGGTGACGATGGCATGGACCCCGCCCCCCTCGCTGACCCCGGTGATCCGCATCCTCTACGACGTGACAGAGCCGGTGATGGCCCCATTCCGCCGGTTGATCCCGCCGATCGGGGGGATGGATCTGTCGCCCATCCTCATCTTCATCCTGTTGTCGGTCGTTCAGTCGCAGATCCCTTGTTAAAGGGGTCGGCTAGTCGGCTAGAAGGATCGGTTAATGGGTCGGTCGAGAAGTCTCGATAGCCATCACCGGCCGTAGGCCTCTGCGATACTGACCGAGATGGAGCTTTCGTCCCGCGATATCCACGAGAAGCAATTCCACGACGCGTGGCGCGGCTACAACCAGGAAGAGGTCGATGACTTCCTCGACCGCATCGCCGAAGCGATGGGACGGCTAACTCGCGAGAACGAGGCGCTGACCCGTCGCGTCGACGACCTCGACAGCGCGGTTGCATCGAGTCGGGATGCCGAGGAGATGCTCAAGAAGACACTGCTCGGCGCCCAGAAAGCCGCGGAAGAAGCGATCGCGTCGGCCAAGGCGAAGGCCGAGAAGCTGATCTCCGAAGCCGAAGCTCGCGTGAAAGAGGTCGACGAGCACGTGCGTTCGAAGTCGGCTCGCTCGGACGAGGAGCTGCGCCGGCGCAGCGTCGAGGCGCAGCGCGAGTACGCCGCGAAGAAACGCGACCTCACGGAACAGATCGAACAACTGCGTGGGTTCGAAGGTGAGCTCAAGCAGAAGCTCAGGTCGTTCCTCGAACAGGAGATCAAGTCTCTTGATGCCCTCGAGAGCGGGGCCCCGCGCCAGATCAGGATCGCCGACGCTTCGGGGGGCCGAGCCGCCCGCGATGACGGGGATCGGGATGCGCGTCCGGCCGCCCGCGTGTCGGAGCGATTGACGCGTAAGGAAGGTCACCGGAGGTGACGGTTCTGATAGGTGCGTCGATGCTCCTGATCGGCGTGTCGGCCATCTTTCTCGTCTTCGGTTGGGTGGGAGCCTCGCAACCGTTGATCTGGGCGTCGATCGCCGCGACGGTCGCGGCCGCCGTGACGCTCACGCTTGCCTTCTTGCGTAGTCGGACGGAGCCGGCGGCGGGCGATCGCAAAGAGCACTAGTCACAGAGGCCCCACGGGCCACTTAACGCTTCCTGAGATGCCTATGGGAGGAGCCGGCCCCGCCGCTCACAATCATCTACATGAAGGTCCTGGTCGTGGACGACGATCCGTCTATCCGCTCCGCCGTGTCGCTCGTCCTATCGATTGACGACGGCGTAGCCGAGGTCCGCTGTGCCGAGGGGGGCGCCGACGCTCTGCGCGTCGTCGAGACTTTCGAGGCAGACGTGGTCCTGATGGATTACTGGATGCCCGAGATGGACGGATCCGAGACGGCCCGAGCGCTTCGAGCACACTTGCCCGAGGCCCGGATAGTGGCTTATTCGGGAGTGCTGTTCGACAAGCCCGATTGGGCCGACGGGTTCATCCTCAAAGATCGCTTGCCCGAGGCTGCGGAGCTGATCCCCGACGACTAGCGCGACTGCACTTTCGCCACGGCCACGGTTACTCCGTCGCCGGCCTCCGCAATGTTTGTGGCGTCGGGCGCCCGATCGAATCGAACCGTGGTGGCTAGAACCTCGCCCGCGATGTAGCTCTCGTGCGCGCGCAGTGAGCTCGTCGTACTGGCGTCCGAATCGATCCACAACTCGATGCGATCTTCGACGGCAAGGCCCGATGACTTTCGCAGCTCTTGCACGGTGCGAACAACTTCGCGCGCGAGGCCTTCGGCTGCCAGCTCGGGAGTGATCTCGACGTCGAGCGCCACGCCGTATGCACCGTCGCGCGCCAGAGAGAATCCGGAGCGACCTTCGATCCGGACGTCGAGCTCGTCGCGGCTCAGTTCGATCGTTTCTCCATCCATCTCTATCTCGGCATGGTCGTCGTTATCCAGAGAGCGCACCAACGCGGCGGGATCGACGCGCCCGAGTGCGGCCGCCACTTCCTTCATGCTCTTTCCGAAACGGGGGCCGAGCGCGCGGAAGTTCGGTTTGACCGAATAGGTGACAAGCTCGTCGAGTCCAGCCGCGACCTCGACCTCTTTAACGTTGAGCTCCTCGGCAATGGTGTCTTCCAGTCCATCGAGGTCGCGTGCTTGCGACGCAGGAACGACAAGCAACGCCTTGGCGAGTGGTTGACGCACCTTGATGGTCGCTTCGGTGCGCGCCGAACGCCCGAGAACGACGAGCCTGCGCACAAGTGACATCCGATGTCTTAGATCGTCGTCCGCGCGTACCCCGTCCGGCTCCGGCCACGTGCTGAGATGCACCGACTCGGGAGCCGAAGGGTCTGCCGAAGTGAGGTTGACGAAGATCTCGTCGGCGATGAACGGCGTGTACGGAGCGGTCAGCCGGGCGATCGTCACGAGGCATTCCCACAGGGTCAAGAACGCGCTGCGCGTATCTGCGTCTTTAGCCGAGCGCCAGAACCTCCGGCGCGATCGCCTGACGTACCAGTTCGAAAGGTCGTCGACGAGCCGATCCAGCCGTCTGCCCCCCGTCGTTGCGTCGAACTCGTCGAAGGAGTGCGTCATCTCGCGGACCGTGTCGTCCAACTCTGCGAGGATCCAGCGGTCCATCTCCGGCCGCTCGTGCACTGGGATGTGGTCGGGCGTGGGATCGAATCCCTCCAGCGACGCGTAAGTCACCCAGAACGAATAGGTGTTCCACAGGGTCAACAGATATCTGCGCAGTGATTCCTGGACCAGTTCGAGTGAGACGGGCCGGGGTGACCACGGCGTTCCAGAGGTGAACATGTACCAGCGCAGCGCGTCGGCCCCGACCTCGTCGAGCATCGAGAACGGTTCGATCACGTTGCCCAGCGACTTGGACATCTTGCGCTTCTCTGCGTCGACGATGTGACCGAGACATACGCAGTTGCGGAACGAGTTCTGCCCCCGCACGAGGGTGGCAACGGCAAGCAGCGTGTAGAACCAACCGCGTGTCTGATCGATCGCTTCCGAGATGAAATCCGCCGGGAAGCGGCGTTCGAACACGTCCTCGTTCTCGAACGGGTAATGCCATTGGGCGAACGGCATCGAGCCCGAGTCGAACCACGTATCGATGACGCTCTTCACGCGGGTCGCGGTCGCGCCGCACGTGGGACAGTCGATCTTGATCTCGTCGACGAAAGGACGATGTGGATCGAAGTCTGCGGCGAGCTCGGCCCCCGATAGCTCCCTCAGCTCGGCGAACGAGCCCACGCACGTTGCATGACCTGCATCGCAGCGCCAGATCGGCAGTGGGGTGCCCCAATAGCGATCTCTCGACAAGGACCAGTCGACGTTGTTCGCAAGCCAGTCGCCAAACCGTCCGTACTTGATGGACGGCGGTTGCCAGTTCGTGTCTTCGTTGGACGCCATGAGCTCGCTGCGGATCTGCGAGGTTCGGATGTACCAGTCGCGCCGAGGGTAATAAAGGAGTGGAGTTCCGCATCGCCAGCAGTGCGGGTAGGTGTGTTGGTAGTCCTCGGCGCGGAGCAATAGATCGCGCGATCCAAGGTCCTCGATGATCTTCGGATCGGCGTCCTTCACCCACAGCCCCGCGAGGTCGCCCGCTCGCTTGTCGACACGCCCAGACGGATCGATCATCTGAACGATCGGCAGGTCGTCGCGCTTTCCGATGTCCATGTCGTCTTCGCCATACGGAGCCAGGTGGACGATGCCCGTCCCATCTTCGGTCGAGACAAAGTCCGCGTGCACGACGCGATGGCCCCGCTCGCCGGACTCGACATAACCGAAAGGCGGCTCGTATCGGTGCCCGACCAGGTCCTGACCTTTGTAGCTCGCGACGGCGTCGACACCGTCGCCGAGCAGCGATGCGACGCGCTCGCGCGCGACGACGAGGTAGCGATC
>JAXDJM010000038.1:0-5111 GCA_034665605.1 Actinomycetota bacterium
TGCCGGTGAAGTCCATGTAGTAGCGCGGATCGTCGTCGACCAGCCGGTAGTTGTCGTGCGGCATGTGCCACAAGTCGCCGTCGGCAGCGCCACTGGTACTCGGCCCCTGGAAGTGGAGCGACGTCAACTTCACGCCGATGGGACCGGCCGCCTGGTGGATGGTTCTGATGCGGCCCGCCAGCTCGTTCTCTTGGCCGTGCCAGTACACACCGACCACAGCCATCGCGACCGCGGCGGCTCCGAACGCGGGGGCCACGACTGCTGCAACGCGCTGCCAGCCCGTTGCCGTTCGGATTGTGGTGTAGACGCCGCTTCGACCCAGACTTCTGCCCTCCAGGTCTTCAGGCGGTTCATGTTCCAAGGGCGCTCCGGCAATCAATCCACCGAGAGGCTCGAGCTCGGCGACCGCAAACACTCTTTCTGCGAGATCGGGCGGGGGATCGTGTTCCAGAGGAGCTGCCGCGACCAGTCGTCCGACGCCGCGCACTAGATCCAGGTCGGCAACGCACGCCGAGCAAGATGCAAGATGTTGAGCGACCTGCTCGCTACGCGCAGGGTCGAGCGATCCCGACGCGAACGCGGCGAGATCGACCTGGATCTCTTCGCACCCGATCACGTGATCGCTCCTTCAACGATGCCCATCTCCTCGAACGAGACGCGCAACGTCTTGAGGGCTTTGTATAGACGCGTCTTGACGGTCCCTAACGGGATCCGAAGCGTCGAAGCGATCTCGGACTGCGTGTACCTGTGCACGTAGGCGAGCTCCAGGATCTGCTGCTGTTCGATCGGTAAACGGCGCATCGCGCGAGTTACCTGCCACCCTTGCCACGCTGCGTCCTGATCCCAGGGTTCTGAATCTTCGGCGATCTCGGGGACCGGTATCGGTTGGCGGGTACGAGAGCGAGCGAGATCGGATGCAACATTGCGAGCCATTCCGAAGATCCACGATCCGGCCGCGCCCCGAGCGGGATCGAAGGTCCCTGCTCTCCTCCAGATACGAACGGTCACTTCTTGTACCAACTCCTCTGCAAGTTGAGCGTCGTGGAGCCACCTGACTCCTAAGGTGTAAAGCGGTCGTTCGAACGCGCGATACAACTCTCGTAGCGCCGTCGTATCCCCCCGCGCAACTGCGAGCAACAGCTTGTCCTCCGCGTCACGCGGCGCACGCCGTGCTCCCATCTCCATTACCGGCCCACCTCTCAAAGCAGTTTTCTTCGACCATTTGACCGCGGATAGCGGTTTAAGCGGCACTCCGGGCCTGGGAGCGAGTTGTACGCTTGAAGCAATGGTCTCGGATGTCGATGCCCCGGCTCTGAATCGGCTCTTGGATCTCCAAGATGAGGACACCGAGATCAAACGCCTTCTCGAGCGGCGCTCCTCCTTGCCCGAAACGCAAAAGCTGGCGGAAGCATCCGAGTTACTCGAAGAGCTGACCTCCGACGTCACGGTGGCGGGACAACAGGTCCAGGACGCGACCCGCAGCCAGACGCACCTCGAGGGCGAGATGTCCGTGATCGACGCCAAGGTCGCTCGCGAGGAGCAGCGGCTCTTCTCCGGCGGCGTGGCCAACCCCAAGGAATTGAGCTCGCTGCAGGCCGAGGTCGCGATGCTCAAGCGCAAGAGAGCCGAGCTCGAGGACGGTCTGTTGGAAGTGATGGTCGACCGCGATCAAGCCGAGGAGACCGCACAGAAGCTTGCTGCCGAGAAGAACGAGACCGAGGGCACCGTCGCGACGCTGAAGCAAGCGGTGGGAGGTCTCGTCGACGACATCGATTCTCAGATCGGAACCCACGAAGCTGCGCGTGCCGAGATCGCCGCGGGCCTCCCAGCCGATCTTCTGGAGCTCTACGAACGCATACGCGAGACAAAAGGGGGCATCGGTATCGCTCGGCTCGAGCACGGCACCTGTCTCGGCTGTCATACGCAACTTCCGGCCCGAGAGGTTGAGAGACTCCGTGCGGAAGGTGGGCTCCAACGGTGCGATAACTGCCGTCGGATCCTGGTCGTCGCCTGATCAAGCGCAAGCCGTGAAAGCCGTTCTTTTCGCCGATGGGGGAGCGCGCGGCAACCCGGGTCCCGCGGGCATCGGAGTCGTACTGAAGGATTCCCGCGGAAAAGTCTTGGGCGAGATAGCGGAGCCGATCGGCACCGCGACGAACAACATCGCCGAGTACAAGGCGCTGATCGCCGGCCTCGAGCTTGCCCTGGAGTCGGGTGTTAGCGAGTTGGACGTGTGCGTCGACTCCAAGCTGGTGATGCAGCAGGTGCAAGGGAACTGGAAGATCCGCAACGAACGACTACGGGCGCTTGCCGCTCGCGCGCAGGGCCTGACGTCCAAGTTCGAGTCATTCTCTATCCGTCACGTGCCGAGGGCCGAGAACGAACGAGCGGACGAGCTGGCGAACATCGGCATGGATAGTGCAGTCGACATGGACGACACGTACGAGCAGGGGTCTTTCGATCGGTGATCCTCTGGCATATGGGGATCGCGGTCGCGATCGTCTACGTCACGCTGGGACGTCGCCGCATCGATTACAGATTCATCCTTTTGGGCGCGGTTGTTCCCGACGTCATCGACACTGTGCTCAACGTGACGGTCTGTCACGACCCGGCAGGTCGTTCGATCTCTCACACCCTTTTGGCGCCGATCGTCGTGACGGTCGCCATACTCCTTTTCTTCCGGGGCGAGCGCCGCATCCGCGTCTTTGGGCTGGGTGTCGGGTGGTTGCTGCATCTCGTGGGAGACGGGATGTGGCAAGCGCCCAAGACTTTTCTGTGGCCCGCGTTCGGGACGCATTTCGCAACCCAACCGCCCGAGCCCTACTCGTGGGACCTGCTCGCGCACCCGCTGTCGCATCTGTCCACGTGGGGAGGGGAGCTGGTCGGCCTTGCGATCCTCGTGTGGTTCGCGATCGCGTTCGACCTCTTCGACCGGGATCGTTTCAGGACATTCCTCAAAGATGGCTACCTTCGGCCGACCGAGGCCGATAGAGTGCATGAGACAACGCCATAGCGCGCGGTAAGGGGTAAGCCGGTCGGATTCCGGCGCTGTCCCGCAACTGTAGGTCTCCTTCGAGAAGGATCAAGAAGGGGACGAGCCAGAAAACCCACCCGCGTGCGGCCCGGCAAGACCTTCGAGGCAAAGGTACGGAGCCGCTCTTCCAAAGAGCTCTCTTCTGAAAGTCTCGGGGCATCGAGGTCCCGCGCGGACGGGACGGAAGGGAGCGCACCATGGCACTCCACGAACGGTCGATTGCAATCAACAAGCGGTCGATTGCAATCAAGAAAGGAGTCGCGTGCGCCGTCGCGTGCGCGGCTCTCCTAACCAGTAGTACCTCGGCGATCGCGGCGAGTCCCCAGAAACGCGCCGCACTGGGTACCCGCTATGTAGTGACCAGGCAACACAAGAACGGTTCGTTTCCCGGTTTCTCTGCACTGGGAGCGACGGCGGACGCAGTCTTATCGCTGGCCGCAGCAGCGCGGGGGCAGGGTGCGATCGACAAAGCGATCGCTTATCTGAAGGCCAATGTCGATTCGGCCAGCCTCGGGCAGAAGGCAAAGATCGCGCTCGCGGCGGTAGCTGCCGGGAAGGACCCGCGTTCGTTCGGGGGCCACAACCTGCTCAAGGAGATCAAGGCGTCTCAGAAACCGAGTGGGCGCTACGCAGAGAAGGGCGACTTCACGGCCGTGATCACCCACTCACTCGCGATGATCGCGCTCGAAGCAGGCGGAGCGAAGGCTTCGGCGAAAGCGCAGATGTGGTTGCGGGACGCGCAATGCCCGGACGGCGGATGGCAGTACGACGGGCCGCGCCACAAGGGCGAGAACCGTCATTGTTTCGATGCGAAGAGCGGCAACGACTTCTCGACGACGGACACCAACACGACGTCATACGGGGTCCAAGCGCTGGTGGCGACACACACCCATCTCGCGTTCAAGACCAATCCTTTCAAGTACTTCGCATCGGCTCGAGACGACCTTGGGGGCTGGAGGTACAGCTACAAGAGATCCTCGGGCGGAGCAACCACTTACATGGACGCGAACTCGACGGCCCTGGTCCTTCAGGCGTTTGCAGCCGAGGGCAAGGCCCTGCCGGGTCGCGGCATCCGTGCGCTCGAGAAGCTCCAGTACCGAAAGTGCGGTTCGTTAGAAGGAGCGTTCGCTCGGACGTGGGAGAAGCGCGGCGGGAAGCTGCATCGTTCGCCGTCGATCAAGGATGCCAAGGCCGAGAAGTCGGCCGACGGACCGACTGTGATCGGAGCGACCGTCGGCGCGATCCCGGGACTACTCGGGGATCCACTTCCGATATCGCACACAACTACTACGACTGCGCCACCGGCACGCAAGTCTTGTTGAACGCATGACTCGGTTGCGCGCTCTGTGCGCGCTTGCTGTTGTCGCGGGGGCCTTGATCGTTCCTGCCGGTGCGGGCCCGGCGTGTGCTTCGGGCCCCCATGCCGGCCTCGTCGTCGACACGGGGGCACGGGTGCTTAGGTATTGCGTCGAGCTGCCGAGCCAAACCGTCTCGGGAGCCAAGCTCATCGAGCTTGCAGGCGATCAGTACGGTCTCGATTACCACTTCGGCTCGGGAGGCGGCGCGGTGTGCCGACTCGCCGGGGTCGGGCCCGATGGCAGCGATTGCTTCGGGGACTACCCCGACTACTGGGGTTACTGGAGGGGGACCGCCTCGGGGGACTGGACGTGGTCGTCGTCGGGCGCGACGTCCACGACCGTTTCGGAGGGCGACGTCGACGGATGGGCGTGGGGCTCGGGCGACGACGGCTCGACCCATCCCAAGCCGCCCGCTTCAACCTTCGGATCGGTGTGCGCGGCGGCCCTTGCGCAACACTCAACGGCGCCCCCACGATCGACCCCGGCGCCGCGACCTTCCACCGCGTCGTCGACCGAGCCGATCCCGACGCAACCGCCACCGGGCCGGAGCGATCGCGGCCATCCGGCTCATCGGAAGGGTCCCACCGACCACCATCGTTCTCACAAGAAGCCGTCGAACCGTTATCACAGGGACTCGGGATCATCGGTGCGTCTCGTGGCATCCCCGGCAGCGGCCCCTGTGCACGCGAATGGCCCTCCACTTCTAGGTCTGCTCGGGA
>JAXDJM010000039.1:0-4503 GCA_034665605.1 Actinomycetota bacterium
CTCGACATCCTTGCGCGCATAACCGCGGTTGCAGACGATCGCAGGTGGCTGCCGTTCGGCGGCTCCTTCGGCGGGGCCACGACGCTCGTATCCGAGATGACCGTCGGGGGCCGCTGACTCTGGCCTCCAGCAACACGGACGCAACGAGCGCGTAGGCAGCCGGTTTCTGGGCCCGACTAACGTGGACCGGGTTTCGCGCGCTCACTATTTCGGGGGCCCACAACTGGATTCGAGGGCCGACTAACGTGGACCGGCTCTCGCGTATCCGTCGCGCTTCGTTTTCGCCTGATGGCAGCGCCAGCATCGAGGACGGAGGTTGGGGTTCGACGTCGGCCCCCCTTGGGCACGAGGATGGACGTGGTCGATCTGCGTCTTGAATCGATTCCCGCAGTCCACGCACGCCACGCCATCGAATGCAGGTGGTTGTCCGAGTTCCAATGCAGTTGCGATCTCGACGGGGATGGTCCGCGACCATCGTTTGAACTGGCGTAGGTCTTTGCCGTCGTAGAAGACGCCGCTAAGGAATGCGTCCTTCGCGATGGTCCTCGCGACCTGTGGTGCAACGGGGCCGATCCCAGGGATCTTGCACAGCTCGCCCTTACGAACGTCCTTCCAGCCGCGTGTGACGACTGCATGACTCACGAGTACGACGAGCTCCGGTCTCTTGGCGCGGCCCATGCCGGCACCAGCGACTAGCGCGGCATAGGCATCTGCGAGGTAGCACTCGAACCGTTCTGGGACCGTGTTGCCGGGAGAGTTCCTCTTTGCAGCGCGCGCAAGACGCTCGGCCTCCGCTTCGGCACGGGCCACGATAGGTGCTCCTATATGGGGCTCGAGCTCCAGGTGGATGTTGACCATGCCACGGTCGTCGTTGTAGGACCGTGCGGATCGAGCAGAGTGCTGACGGTCGGCGAGTCCTTTGTGCTGTTCCGCTTCGAGCTTTGCTTTGCGGGCTTGGTCTTTTAGAACGTGGAAGGGCTCTTTCTTGGCGATCGGCACCAGTGCTTTGGCCGCGCCTGGGGAGGACTCCTCAGCCTTAGCTATCTCGGTTGCTTGGGCGAGCGAGATCGACCCCACCTTAAGAGCGTCACTGAGATGACTTGACGATGCGAGCACCTTGCCCGTCGCGATCGTCTCTTTAGCTTTACCTTCAGGCGACCCGGTCACACGAGCGATCTCGGCTGAGTCGTTAACCTTCCGCGCAAGCATCGTCACACCAAACGCCGCAAGCTTTTCGGCTCGAGCGTACGCGGTCAGCAACTTGCGACCACCAGATGATGTCAGCAATTCTGGTTGGAGATTCGCATTCGCCTTTTCGAGCAGCGCGATCGCGTCATCGATGATCAGCTCGACTTGCATGTCGCCCATCATGGCGATGATGTGTGACAGGTTTCTGCAGGAGATTGCACATCGCCGGAAAAACTCGAAAGAATCTTTCGTTTTGTTATCGGATTTGAAGTTTTGTGGAATCCGATCCGCAAGGCTTGAACCGGATCCGTGAAAGGAAATGCGACTCGAGACGGCAAGAAGAAGACGAACGCCCCGCTGACTTTCGACGCGCTCAAGCCTGCCGGCGACTGGTCAGATAAGCACCGGCGATAACCAGGGTTCCGCCCACTATCGATATGGGAGCGACACGCTCGTCTCTGAACAGAAATCCGAGCAGGATCGCCACCGGCGGCACGAAGTAGATCGCGACCGCTCCGCGTGCGGCCCCCGCACGGCCGACCAGAGTAGCGAGGGCTACAAACGCGAGGCCGGTACCGAGGATCCCAAGAGGAAGCATCGCAGCGGCGCTTGCCCACGACCACTGGGAATGGATCGCTCCGACGGCTCCGAAAGGCAACAGACAAAGGGCTGCGAACAACTCTGACCTCAAGAGAACCGGCATCGAGCCGTATTTCTGTTGCAGGGGGACCGCGAGGTTCGCCGCAAGGCCGTACAGGACGACGGCGATTAGTAGAAGCCCGATGCCGAGCAGCGTTGCCGGCCGGCCGTGGATCGCGGGCCACGAGATCGCCAGCACTCCACC
The DNA here is from genome assembly GCA_034665605.1 of Actinomycetota bacterium. Lineage (GTDB taxonomy): Bacteria > Actinomycetota > CADDZG01 > CADDZG01 > WHSQ01 > JALZGD01. Next base: position 2,033 of record JAXDJM010000039.1, read on the forward strand.
GAACCCGATAAGGAGCCCCAGCATCTGACGCGAAGCGGGCAGTCTGTGCAGCATCACGGATGCGATCAGTGCGGCGAAGAGTGGTACCGCACCGTTGATGATCCCCGCAAGCGCCGAAGAGATCCACTGTTCGGCCAGGGGAAACAAGGACAGCGGGATCGCCTGCCAAACGACTCCGAGCAGCGCGATGCGTGCCCAGTCCTCTCGGTCGACGCGGCTACGGGCGCGTGGGAAAAGCGCAAGAGTCGCTGCACCCAACGCGATGCGAACGAACGCAACTACTACGGGGCTGAACGATTCGATCCCGATCGCGATGAAGAGGAACGACGAGCCCCAGATGCACGCGATCGCGGCCAAGAGGCCCCACTCGGTCGAGCCGAATGCCTCGGGCCGGGACCCAACGGAAGTAGACAAGATGCGCGACCGAGCGGCTGCGCGGTGAGATGCGATAGGTGCTTCGGACATCACGAAACTGTAAGGGCCGTCGAATTAGAGAGTTGCATTCCTGACGCCGGCGATGATGATGATCGCTACCGTGATCGCGGCCGCGAACCGGTAGATCACGAAGGGCGTGAAGTCGTGCCGGCGAACGTAGCCGAGGATCGCCCAGATCACGAGGAAGCCGCTTATCCCCGACGCCACGAATCCCCAGAAGAAGGGCGCGGCGAAACCACTCGGAAGCCCATTCTTGGCGGTCTCGATCGTCTTGAGTAGACCGGCACCGCCGATGATCGGAAGTGCCAGCAAGAACGAGAAGCGCGCGGCGGCCTCGCGATCCATGCCTCGTGCCCGCGCGGCGGTGATCGTGACGCCGGAACGCGATACGCCCGGTTGAAGCGCGATCGCCTGCGCTATGCCGATCATCACGGTGTCGGCAAGGGTCAGGTCTGCGAGCTCACGCTCGTCGGAAACCATCTTGTCGACGATGAACAGAAGGATTCCGAACACGACGAGCATCACGGCGATAAGCCACGGTTGTCCCAGCTTGTCTTCGATCACCGTTTCTAACGCGGCTCCCGTCAATGCTCCCGGGATCGTGCCGATGACGATGAACCACGCGAGGCGCTCTTCCACCGTGGTCACACTTCGACGCGCGATCGAACGGAATAGAGCGCGTATGTAAGTGACCACGTCGTTCCAGAAGTAGATGAGGGCTCCGAAGAACGTGCCCATGTGCAGCGCGACATCAAAGGTCTTGTTGAGGTGAGGGTTGTTCAAGATCGTCCAGTGGAACAGCCACGGTACGAGGATCAGGTGGCCCGAGCTGGAGACCGGCGCGAACTCAGTGAGCCCTTGCGTGATCCCCAGAACGAGAGCTTGATAGATAGGCACGGCGGCGCAGCATAGCCTCGACTAGGCGCTTTTCTCCGTGGTCTTAGAGGTGGATGTGGAGCTCGATGACGAATCTTTAGAGCTCTCTTTAGAGGGCTCTCTAGAGTTCCCTTTATCTGATGTCGGTTTATCGGAAGTCGAAGCAGCCGAGCTCTCCGAACGTTCCTTCGAGGATGACGATGACTTCGAAGACGATTTCGCATCGGTCGAATAGAAGCCGGAACCCTTGAAGACCACTCCGACGGGGGAGTACAGCTTTCTGAGCTTGCCCCCGCAGACCGGGCATTCTTCCAACGGAGGATCGTCGAAGCTTTGCCGCGCCTCGGTGCGCTCGCCGCAGGCGGTGCACGCGTATTCGTAGACAGGCATGAGGGTCAATCTACTGCCCCGTTCGCGGGCGCCGGTAAGGTTAGCCAGAACCGACAAGAGGCAACTCGATGTCCCTACAGCGGCGGCTAACCCTTTACTTCGTCATCATCGTCGTCCTTCCACTGGCGGCTGCAGGCTTTCTGGTGCAGCGGCTGGTGGTGGGCGAGATATCCCGGCGCGCCGTGGAGGCGCTCGGCCCCGAGCTCGACTCGGCCGTGCTCATCTACAACGGGCGTTCTCAGCTACTCGATGAAGCCGTGAAAACGGCCGTCAACGACCCCGAGACCGCGGCCGTGCTGCAACACACCTCCACGACGGATCCCCACGCTTATCTGATGGGTGCGTTGCGCCGGATCAGCGGTATCGATTTCCTTGCCTTGCTCGATGCAAAGGGCAAGGTGGTCGCGTCGGCCCAGCGCGGCGCCAACTTCGCGTCGGGCTTCGCGCCTCCCTCCGCCGAGACGATCGCATCAGGCGATCGACAGATCGGGCCCGGTTTCCGAGCAAGCCCGCCCATCCCGGTGACCATGGGCGCGGATGCGCTCGGACAAGTCGTGGGCGGCTTCTGGCTCGACGACGGCTTGATCGCCGGGGAACGAACCTCGGACGTCGAGCTCTCGGTCGTGTCCGGCGACCGCGTCATCGCGTCGACTGCAGCGGTCGATTCCGGCCACGCCGTTGCCGTCGATTACCACTCGAGCTTCGAGGTCGATCTCGGCGGGCAGTCGAAAGCGACCGCGCGCTCCTTGGGGGGTGGATGCCACCAGCCC
>JAXDJM010000040.1:0-4555 GCA_034665605.1 Actinomycetota bacterium
GGGCTTCGCGATCGCGATCGACGATGCGGTTCCCGTCATCAAGGACATCCTCAATCACAAGCCTGCCGCAAGAGCCTGGATCGGAGTAGAGGTTCAGTCCGTCGATCAACAAACTGCGTTACGGCTCGGCTTACCCGCATCTACGCAAGGTGCCCTGGTAGCGAACATCATTCCGGGGAGCCCGGCGGCAGCTTCCGACCTGCGGCGGGGCGATGTCATCCAATCGATCGACGGAAAAACGGTGTCGTCATCGCAAGACCTCACCGACATCCTCACGAACTACGGCCCGAACGATCGCGTCACGATCGATGTGCTGCGCTCGAGCGGAAAAGCCTCCCTACAGCTCACCCTGGCGCAGCGACCGGCCGCGCTTTCGGGCTGAGCAGGTCTCACGCGCCGGCGTCCCCCCGCGCCGGCGCGCTTGAGACCACCTTGGTGCAGCGTTTACGTGAAGATGCTGACCCCGCCGGGGCCGACGAGGCAGCCGATGACGATCAGCGCGATCCCCGCGAGTACGGCCCCACGGACGATCGACACGATCCCTGAGATAACCAAGATCACGGCAAGGATCCACAGCAGCGTTGCGGCCCCACCACCGTGACCGGCCGCCATTACAAGCCCGTGCATAGCTCCCTCCTTCTCTCGGTCGCCGCCACGCCGACATTCATTCCCGAACTGCTCCGCGGCTAAACGCGGTTCGTCAATGAGCGGTCACACTCCGTTATCGCTCATCCGAGCTGCGGTCGTCGGTCTCGCCATGGGAGCGCCTGCTCGATCTCGGCCGCGAGCGAGATGAGGACGTCTTCCCGGCCGCCGGCGGCAACGAGCTGAACTCCGATCGGGAGCCCGCCGGCGACGTGGGTGGGAAGCGACATCGCAGGTTGACCCGACACGTTCCACGGGGCAGTGAACAGGCCGAACCGGCCTTGAGCTGCGATCACCCGCCACGGATCTGCCGGGTCGGTCGCAAGTTCACCAAGCAGTGGCGGTGGCTCGACGAGAGTCGGTGTGATCAAGACGTCATAGCCTCGCCACCACGACGCTAGCTCGCGCCCCCATTGCCCCAGCCATTCTTTGTCCGCGATATAGCGGGCCGCGCTCGTGGAACGACCGAGCTCCGCCCATGCCCACGTTTCGGCTTCGACGTCGTCTTGAGTTATCTCGTCGCCCGTGCGTTCGCTCCACGTCTCCAACATCGAAAGCGCGTGTGAGCCGTACACGGATGCGAGATGTCCCGCCATCCCGGCGTCAAGCTCAGCCGGCCACGCCTCGTCGACACGATGGCCCAGATCTTGCAAAGAGCTCGACACGTTCATCACTGCCGTTTTGCAATCGTCGTGAATCGTCACGCCGTCGATGTGATCACCCGTGAATACGCCGACGCGCAACCTCTTCGACGACCGGAGGTGGGCCGAGAACGATCCATCGACGTCACCGGCGCAGTAGGGATCTCCCGGCTCGAGGCCTGCGATCGCGTCGAGCACCCCAGCGCAGTCGCGCACCGAGCGAGTGACGACGTGCTCTGCACCGCGGCCCCCGACATGCGGAGATCGCCGGGGGCCGGAGGACACCCTGCCGCGCGACGGCTTTAACCCGACGACTCCGCACGCACTCGCGGGGATCCGGATGGAGCCTGCCCAATCGTTCGCATGGGCCACGGCGACCATCCCGGCGGCGACCGCGGCCGCTGCTCCTCCACTCGATCCGCCGGTCGATCGCTCTAACTGCCAGGGATTCCTCGTCGGTCCGTATGCAATGGGTTCGGTAGTTGGAGCGAGAGCCAGCTCCGGCAAGTTCGTCTTGCCGACGAAGACGAACCCGGCACGCCGAAATCGCGCGGCGAGAAAAGAATCCGCGTCTTCGGTCCACGATCTCTGCTTGAGGAACCCCATCCCTTCGTGCATCGGATCCCCGGCCGTATGACAGATAGCGTCCTTCAGAAGAAGAGGGATCCCGGAAAACGGTCCGGCGTCATCGGAGTCACGTATCGACTCTGAGGCTTTTTCGTAGAGGCGGTGGATGACCGCATTGATCTTGGGGTCGATCGTTTCGATGCGGTCGATAGTTGTTACAAGAAGTTCGGTTGCGCTTAGCTCGCCTTTGTCGAGGAGCTCTTTCTGCGCGCACGCATCCATCCACAGAACGTCGTCCACGGATCGAAACTAGGCGATAGAAGAGCTGCTAGTTGCTCCCGTGATGCATGTGCATCTCCATCGGGAGAGGCTTCGAATGCGCAGTGAAGAACTTCGCGGTGATCGAGCCCTGGGTCGCGTAGCTCGTCTCGTGCCCGATACACACGCCGGCGTACACCGCGATGTGGACCGGCTTCGTGCTGACGAGCGGGATGTTCGTCTGTGTTCCGTTGCAGAAAAGCATGTCCAAGGGCGTGCCGTTGGGCGTTGCCGCAGGCTGTACGACGTGTGTCTCGGTGGTGGGCCCTGCGGCATCTTTCACGACCACCGTCAACGAGTGGTCCCCGGGCTTGGGCTGGAACTGGAAGTTGTTGAGGTCGGGCAACAGGCTTGGTACCTCGGTGTAGTGGTTCGCGGCCCGAAAGCCGTCCGGATACAGGTAGTCCTGCGTCACGACGTGGGTAGGCGCTGCCTTGGTGTGGGCCGCGCTCGAGCCTGCGACGCCGGCGATCAAGGCCGCCGCCGCGAACAGGGCCAGAAGCCTGTGCATGAAACACCCCTCTGCGATCGGTTACGACCACAGGTTCGACGCCCCCCGAAGCTTCTCCTGCCTGGGGCCTCCGAGATGCGGGCGTCGAACCGGGGCTGAAAGCTCGGCTGTTACCTCGCTAGCCGGCCTTCACTTCCTTGGACCGTGCCGGGGTGCAGACGGTGGTGCCATCGGTGTTGGGCCTGAGCACCTTCTTGGTGGCGACCGCGTAGTACTTGCCTCCGCCGGTCTTCGTCTCGGCGACGATCGTCCAGTCACCCTTCTTGTTGGTCACATCGGTGCCCTCGGCCGGGTCCTTGCCCTTGTGAACCTTCTTGAGCACGACGTCCCGCTGGCGGTAGCAACCCTTTTCGGACGAGCGGACGACACCGCTGAAGTGCAGTTGCCGGTGAGACTCGATGGTGATCGTGCTCTTGATGTGTTGGGGCTTACCGCCCGGGCTCGTCTGACAGGGAGCCGGAGTCGAAGCGCCGGAGCTATCCGACGCGCTCGGCTTGACCGACTCAGAGGTCGTAGCAGACGAAGTGGGGGTTGACGCGGCCGGAGCACCCTTTGCCGCGGGTGCGGCCGTGCTCGCGGACTGGCTCGGCTTGGGCGTGCCCGATGCACTCGCGCTGGTGCTCGGTTTCGCGCTGCTCGAGCCACCGCCTCCGGTCGGCAGTCCTGTCGGGATGATCGTGGTTATGCCGCTGGGAGATGGCTTGGACGATGAGCTGGAAGGAGACGGGCATGGCGAGCCGGCTGCCCCGCCCGACCGCGCCGGGGCCGCCGATGCCAGCGTTGCCGCTGCGGCGAGGCCGAGGACGACCGCGCTGGCGATGACTACGAGGCTCTTTCGGGCATCTGATGTCTTCATCGGGGGCTCCTTCTGCGATGGATGGTCCGGCAGCGGGCGCGTCGATGGTCAGTTCAACCGCACCGTAAGGAGAGTTACCCAGTCGGACGGACGAAGAAACGGGCAGACTCAGAAAGACAGTGCGGGCGGAGGGATTCGAACCCTCAAGCTCAAAGAGCACCGGCACCTAAAGCCGGCGTGTATGCCAGGTTTCACCACGCCCGCAAGCGGGTTCCTACGTTAGCCGCTCCGTCTAGGAGAACGGCTTGTATGTCATGTCGAAAACTACGAAGAAGAGTAGGAGGACCTCGATCCTGGAGATCACGAAGATCCGCTTGATCCTCGCGATGGCTTCCGGCGCCGTGGCTCCCTTGGCCTCGACGATCGTTTCGATGCGTTTGGATTCGGGACCGAGGAACAGCATCCCGGTCAGCGCCGAGAGGGCATAGATCGCGATCCCGATCTTGATCCACGTTTCGGTCGCTGCCGGAGGGCCGCCGACGACCATCCAGATCCCCGAGGCAAGCAAGATCAACGTCGTCGGCAGGAAGACCCTCGTGCCAACGAACTCTGCCTCGCCGGCGAACACCGCTATGCGCGTCGAGTCCTGCGAGCGCTCGGCTCGAAACGCGAGAACCTGCAACAGGGCTGCACCGCCGACCCAGACGACCGAAGACAAGATGTGGATGAACAGCAAGATGTGGTAATGACTCTCGCTCACGAGCGCTCCTTTGAGATCGTCGGCTAAGGGCTTTATACAGAGCGCAATGGTTCCCGCCAAGTTTTGTCGTCGAAGCGTCCTATTTGTGAAGGTTTCTTTGCCATGACCGAAACGAGCTCGTACCTCGAAGCCGCGCTCGAGCTGGCTCGGCTCGGCGGGCGGGTCGCCATGGGGCACTTCGGACGCGGCCCCCACGCCCAAACCAAATCCGATGGGACCTGGGTAACCGAAGCGGATTGGGCTGCGGAGGCTCAGATCCGCTTGCGGATCGCACGCGACTTTCCCGACCACAACATCCTTGGCGAGGAAGAGGGACT
>JAXDJM010000041.1:0-7632 GCA_034665605.1 Actinomycetota bacterium
ACCTTGCCCTGCGGGCGACCGAGGTGGCCGGCGACCACCACGACCGCATGCCGCTCGCGTAGCCACTGGATGGTCGGGAGCGCGGTCGCGATGCGGAGGTCGTCCTCCACCTGGCCGTCGCGCAACGGCACGTTGAGGTCCGAGCGCACCAGCACGCGGGTGCCCGACGCGTCGAGCGCGTCCAGTTGGGGTAGGTCGGTCACGTGGTTTACAGCTTGCTGCCGACGAGCTCCGTCAGATCGACGAGGCGGTTCGAGTAGCCCCACTCGTTGTCGTACCAACCGAGCACCTTGACCATGTTGCCGTTGGCCATCGTCGACGCGCCATCGATGATGCACGAGTGCGCGTTCCCAACGATGTCGGAGGACACGATTGGGTCGTCGGTGTATTCAAGGATCTCTTTCATCCCCGATGACTGAGCCGCCTCGCGGTACGCGTTGTTGATCTCTTCGGCGGTGGTCTCGGCCCCCAGCACGACGACGATGTCGGTGATCGAGCCATCGGGTACCGGGACGCGCAGGGCGAGCCCATCGAGCCGGCCCTTCAATTCAGGCATGGCCAACGAAGCAGCCTTAGCTGCGCCGGTAGTGGTCGGGATGATGTTTACGGCGGCCGCACGGGATCTACGGAGATCGTCGCGAGCAAGGTCGAGAGTGTTCTGGTCGTTCGTGTACGCATGGCACGTTGTCATGAACCCCTTTTCGATCCCCCAATTGTCCTGAAGGACCTTCGCCATGGGAACGACGCAGTTAGTGGTGCACGATGCATTCGAGATGACGTGATGTTGGGCGGGATCGTAGGTGTCGTGATTCACGCCCATCACTATGGTGACGTCCTCGTCTTTGGCAGGGGCAGAGATGATGACTTTCTTAGCGCCTCCGTCGATGTGCTTGGCAGCATCCGCGCGCTTGGTGAAGAAACCGGTCGACTCGATGACGATGTCGACGCCGAGGTCGCTCCACGGGAGGTTGGCTGGGTCCTTTTCTGACAACAGTTTTATGTCCTCGCCCTCGACGGAGAATCCATCGTCGGTCACCTTCACGCTCTTGCCGAAACGGCCGTGAACCGAGTCGTACTTGAGCAGGTGCGCCATCGTGGCGGCGTCACCGAGGTCGTTCAGGGCCACGACCTCGAGGTCGGACCCCTTTGCCTTGAGGGCCCGGTAGAAGTTGCGGCCGATACGGCCAAAGCCATTGATACCTATCCGCGTCGTCATCGACGGAGCCTCCTAGCGATCTGTAACGGTTTCACCCATCTTAGAGTCCGCCGCCTGCCGCCCCAACTGCCCTAGACGATCGTTCTGAGTGCTGCGGCCAGCCGTTGGGGATCGTGGGAGCCATCGGGAGCCGCCATATCGAACGAGGCCACGTCGATCCGGGAGAAAGACAGAGCTTCGAGATCGACTTCGACTCCGTCTTCATCGATACGCGGCGTTTGGATCAGAACCGTATCGATGCAATAGGGCCCCGCATGCGCCATCAGAGCTTCGACGTGCGCTGTTGCGTCCAATCCCTCGGTCTCGCCTTTCTGCATGCGCGTGTTGCAGACGAACACTCGCGTGGCGCTGGTCTGCTGGAGAGCCTCCTTGATCCCGGGTACGAGCAACGTAGCGATCAGGCTCGTGAACAGGCTTCCGGGGCCGAGCACGACCTGATCGGCGGCCATGATCGCTTCGACGGCCCCTGGATACGCCCGCGGCGACGATGGCTCGAGATAAACGGCTTGGATCGGGCTGGTTGTCTTGGCGACGCGCACCTGCCCCTTGACCACGCCGGCCCCCGTGCGCGCTCGCAGCCGCACGAGCTCGTTGGTTGCGGGATAGACGCGGCCGTGGGACTCGAGCATCTGGCCCGCACGGTCGACTGCCGACGCCAGATCTCCCGTGAGCTCGACCAGCCCGGCGATCACCAGGTTCCCTACCGTGTGACCCGTCAGCGCGCCGCCTGTAAACCGATGCTGAAAGATCTCGCCGATGTCGTCGCGGTCCGACAGCGCGACGAGGCAGTTCCGTATATCGCCCGGCGGCGGGATGCCGAGCTCGCGAGTGAGCCGGCCCGAAGAACCGCCGTCATCTGCCACGGTGACGACGGCCGAGATGTCGTCCGAATAGGTGCGGATCGCGCGCAACGTTACAGAGAGCCCGTGTCCCCCGCCGATGCCGACGACCTTCACTGGATGACCGGCGCGCGCTCGACGTCCCTGTGGATCACCTGCGCATTGAGACCGGAATCACCGATGACATCGTGAAGCTCCTGGGCCAAGACCACCGACCGGTGCCTGCCGCCGGTGCATCCGATCGCCACCGTTAGATAGTGACGGCCCTCGGCTTGGTACCCGGGCAGCAGGACGTCGAACAGGTCGCGGGTCCGCTTCAGGAAATCGGTCGTCTGCGGCTGATCCAAGACGTACTTGCGCACCGGCTCGTCGAGACCCGTCAACTCGCGCAGTCCCTCGACCCAATGTGGGTTCGGAAGGAAGCGGCAGTCGAGCACGATGTCGGCATCGAGCGGAAGGCCGAATTTGTAGCCGAAGCTCACGACCGTGACCGTTAGCCCGCTGCCTACGGAGGGCTCTTCCGAGAACGACGCTGCGATCTTCGTGCGCAACTCGCGCACCGTCAGATCGGATGTATCGATGATCAGATCGGCGCCATCGCGGAATCGACTCATGAGGTCTCTCTCGCGCTGGATCCCCACGATCACGCGATCGCCGAGGGCGAGCGGGTGCTTGCGACGGGTCGCGTCGAATCGACGAACCAGCGAGTCGTCCGACGCGTCCAGGAACACGAGGCGGAAGTTCGACAGGTCGCGCCGCAGCTTTTCAAGGGCGGCTGCGGCCTCATCGAAAAATGTTCCGCCGCGCGCGTCGATCACCAGCGCGATCCGCTTGAAATCGTTGCCCGGTGAGAACGCAAGGGCGAGCATCTTGGTGATGAGAGCAGGCGGAAGGTTGTCGATGACGAACCAACCCCGGTCCTCGAACGCCCGCGCGGCCTCCGAGCGGCCCGCGCCGGACATCCCGCTGATGACGATCAGGTCGACGTCGCGGATCCGCCGGGGCAGAGTCATGACGCACTCCCGGCTACTTGCCGTTCGGCCGTCGATCCCGAATGGAGCGCGTTGAATACCGCTTCGGCGACGGCTTGCGGGATACCCGGGATGCTCGAGATGTCATCAACCGTTGCTTCTCTGACACGCTTCACCGATCCGTACTCCTTCAGCAACCGCTTGCGTCGTACCTCGCCCAACCCGGGTATGCCGTCTAGGGCCGACTGCGTCATCCTCTTCCCCCGCTTCAACCGGTGGTAGGTGACGGCGAAGCGGTGGGCCTCATCCCGGATCGCCTGAAGCAAGTAAAGAGCTTCCGAGCCGCGCGGGATAACGATCGGGTCGGGCCGCCCCGGGATGAAGACCTCTTCCATGCGCTTCGCTAGAGAAACGGTCGTCACCCCGACGACGCCGAGCTCGGTCATCACCTCGACGGCACGGTTCAACTGGCCCTTGCCCCCATCGATCACCACGAGGTTGGGAGGGTATGCGAACCGTCGGGGCCGCTCCGCGTGACCGTTGCCCCCGCTTACTTCCTCTGCATAGCGAGCGAAACGTCGGCGGATCACCTCACCCATCATGGCGAAGTCGTCGGGACCTTGCGTCCATTTCATCGCGAACCGCCGGTAATCAGATCGCCTCGGCAACGCGTCTTCGAAGACCACCATGGATCCCACGGCCTCGGTCGGCCCCGTGTTCGAGATGTCGAAGCATTCGATCCTTAAGGGCGCGTCACCCATCCCCAATGCCTCTTGCAGCTGTCGCAACTGGCGGCTGCGCGCTGCAAAGTCACTCGATCGCTTGAGCCGGTGTTGCGTGAACGCCTGACGCGCGTTCTCCCGGACGGTATCCATCAGAGCTCGCTTCTCGCCGCGTCGAGGAACCCTCACCTGCACGCGCGATCCACGCGTCTCACCCAACCATCGCTCGAGCAGGTCCTTGTCTGCAGGAAGCTCCTCGACCAGGATCTGCTTCGGCACGGGCTCGGCGTCCGGGGTGGAGTCGGAATAGAGACGTTCCAAGAATCGACCGATGAGCTCGGCACGCGTCAGGTCCTCGACCTTGTCGACCATGAAGCCCTTTCGTCCCGTCACCCGGCCCTTGCGCACGAAGAAGATCTGGAACGAGGCTTCGATGTCGTCTTCTGCCAGGGCGATGACGTCGAGGTCGTCGTGCTCTGACGACACCATCTGTTGTCGCTCGATGACCTTGCGGACGTTGTTCAGCTGGTCTCGGAGCTTGGCAGCCAGTTCGTACTCCTGACCGGCAGCCGCGTCCTTCATCGCCGTCTCCAACCGATCGAGAACCGGCTTGTAGTTGCCGTCCAGGAAATCGCACATCTCGTCGACGATGCGCCGGTGCTCGACTGCGTCTACGGCGCCGACGCAGGGCCCCGCGCAGCGCTCGATGTGGAACAGCAGACACGGACGGCCCCGGCGTTTGCAGCGATCGAACACACCCTGCGAGCAGGTACGCATCGGGAAGGTCCGCAACAACAGGTCCAGGGTGTCGCGGATCGCATACGCGTGCGCGAACGGCCCGTAGTACCGAACGCCCTTTCGCTTCGAGCCGCGCATCACGCGCGCTCTGGGGAACTCCTCGTCGAGGGTGATCGCGAGGTACGGATAGCTCTTGTCGTCCGTGTAGCGGACGTTGTAGCGCGGGCGGTGTTGCTTTATGAGGTTGAGCTCTAGATGGAGAGCCTCTACCTCGTTGTCGGTGACGATCCACTCGACCGATCGAGCGGCCTCGACCATCGCTTGGGTGCGAGGGTGCAGCTCTTGAGCGAAGTAGTTGGACAGGCGGCTGCGGAGGGATTTCGCCTTGCCCACGTAGACCACCCGGCCCGATCCGTCCTTGAAGAGGTAGACGCCCGGGCGGGTCGGGATAGTGCCCGCCACCGGTCGCTCGATGCGGGTTGTGGCCATATATCCATTGTCCCAGCCACGCAGAAGGGTTCGTGGATGGACGAGCTACCAGTGCGGGGGGTGGTAGCTCCGGTGAGGTGAAGGAACCGGCGCAGGAGATGGGGCCGAGGGCGACGGCTGCGGCGAGCCTTGCGTCGCCGGAGGGTTCCACAGACGACCGCCCGGCAAGAACGGCAACGGATCGACGGGGCTTCCGTTCACCCGGATCTCGAAGTGGAGATGGGAGCCGGTGCAGTAGCCGGTACAACCGACCGCACCGATCGTCGTCCCCATATCGACCTGCCGGCCAACGTGTACATCGATCCGAGACAGGTGGCCGTAGAGGCTCGCGATCCCACCCCCGTGGTCGATGATGATCGCGTTCCCGTAGCCGGTCATCTGTCCCGCGAACAGGACGCGACCGGAAGCGGCTGCGACGACGGGATCTCCCGTCACGCCGTCGATGTCGATGCCGGGATGGAATTCGCTTCCGCGGGGACCGAAGTAGGACGTGATCGGACCGTCGAGCGGCCACATGAAATCGATGCCGGCCCCCGTTCCATTCGAGTAGTGAAGCGTGGGGCCGGACATCGATGAATGGCGGTCGGCCCACGCCTGTAATGCGGAAACGACCGCGACGGCTTCGTCGGCCCCCGACTCTGCCGTCGGCGGCAGACAGATGCCGGAGGTGTTTGTCGGTCGTGCTGTTCGGACGTGTGGGTAGCGCTCGTAGTGAAGAGGAAGCTTGTACTTGCACGGCCATGACGAGCGGTCGGTCTGGAGGACGAGGCCGATGCGGATCCGGTAGAAGCGCCGCCCGTCGGGCGATTGCCATGGGATCGACGAGTCCTCGACCGCGTGCAAGAACTGGGGCACGAATCTCAACGTGTCCTGGAGCGCGTTCCGGTGCGCGAGTTGGTAGTCGGTGAAGTCCGCGAGCGCTTTGATCCCTCCGGCGAGCTGGGCGCCATGGTGGGCCAGCAACGCGGAGCCCGTGAGCGCCAACCTGTTGTTCGCCGCGAAGAAGTGGCGCAACGATTGAGGTATCTCGCCGACGGCCGAAGCGACTTTGTCGGCAGACCGAAGTGCCGCGGCGAAATCATTCTTGGTTCGTAGGAACGCAGCCCCTGCTTGGGTTGCGTTGGATAACAGGCCTTTGGCTTGCGGGGCGACGCGAGCGAAAGAAGACGAAAGGGTCCCCAACGATCTAAGGATCGTGGCGATCTGGTCCCCGCGCCCACCGATCCCGGTCGCCAAGGTACCGACGAGGTGCCGCGCGGTCGCAGGATTAACGTCGCCCAGCACTGCGTTCAACGATCGCAGCAGCGATTGGAAGTCGACGGGCAACTTCGTTCGGTCGCGCGGGATCACCGACCCATCGGCGAGTTTCGGCCCCGAGCTCGATAGCGGCGTCAGGTTGACGAACTGCTCACCGACCGCGCTCTTGGACTGAACGCTTGCCTCCACATCTGCCGGGATCTTGTCCTTCCATTCGGACGAGATGAGGAGATCGACGTCGACACCGTTGTTGTCGTTCAGTGACAGCTTGCCTACTTTGCCGATGAGGACCCCGCGATAAGCGACCTCTTGATTCGTGAAGACACCGCCGCTCGACCGAAAATCGACCGTGACGGTGAAGGGCCGCGAGAGGCCCCCCGTCCCGAGTAACAGGGTGACGAGCCATCCCACCATCAGGACACCCAAAAGGACGACCGCGATCAGGTTCGTAATCAGCCGACGGTTCAGCCTCATGAGCCCTGACCCGGGACGTCGCCCTTTTCACCCTTCGTGTGACAGTGGGCAAGCTCCTGGCACAGGACCGCTTGGGCCTGGATGTAATCGCCGTGCCCGGTCCCGCCCGGACCTCCGCCGAAGCTCTTGGGGAACAACTCGAAGAACGTCCGCAGCTGCGTTAGATCCTTGCGCAACGCTCCCTGTGCGCCCGACAACCCGGCCAGTACCGGCTTGAGTGCTTTGAAGCCTCGGTTGATCGCGTCTTCGTGACGTGCGAGGAAGCGGGCGTTGAAACTGCCGAAGTTGTCCAGGGACCGGAACAACCTGACGAGTCCCGAGCCTTGGCTCGCCAGCAAGGAATTCGCCTGTTGGAGCGAGTTGAGGAACGAATCGAGCGTCTTGCGATTAGCGACGATGGTCGATGACGCGTTGTTGAGGTGGTCGATCGCAGAGGCGATATCGAAGCGCCGGTGGGCCAGGACCGAAGTGAAACGCCGAAGCTGATGGATGGTTTCGCCGAAGCGCTCGCCGCGGTCCTGCAGGATCAGGGCTTGGGCATGCGTGAAGCGGTTGAGATCCTCGAGCCCCCCGCCGCCGATGAATCCCGACAGGTCGCTCAGGAATGTCTCGATGCTCACGCGTCGCTCCGTGCGAGCAACCGGGATCGTGGTGGGGGCCGCCGACACGAAGGGAGGGCCTTGTGCGGTTGGGACGAGGTCGACGAACTGCTCACCCAACAGAGACGTTTGTCTGACGATCGCTCGCAACCCGGTCGCGGGCAATCTGACCGACGGCGATAGGGACATCGTCACCTTCGCCAGCATCCGACCGTTCTCGGTCACGAGTTGGATGTCGTCTACGGATCCGACCTTGACGTCGTTCAGCTGCACCGAGCTTCGGGCGACGAGCTCGCCGACATCTCTGAAATAGCCGACCACGGTCGG